>PLYG01000256.1 GCA_003153335.1 Betaproteobacteria bacterium
AGCCGGGTGACCTGGTGTTCTTCAATACCCGCCGCTTCGCGTTTTCGCATGTCGGCATTTATCTCGGGGACAACAGCTTCATCCACGCCCCGAACCGGCGCAGCAGCGTAAAGATAGCCAGTATCGATGGCCGTTACTGGAAAAAGCGCTTCAACGGCGCGCGCCGCCTGGTGGGCGTCATGCCCGGTGTCGTGTCGATCGAGGCGGCGAAGTCCATCTTGCAATCGCTGCCCGCGATGGCTGATCCGTCGACCGACAAGTAGCACTCATTCCTGCGCGCCAGCCCGGCGCAGGATTTCTTCGATTTCCTTGTACTCCTTGCGCCGCGCCCAGGCGAGCGCGGTTTCGCCTTTGTCGTTGCGCGTGCCGACGTCGAACCCGTAGCTGATCAGCAGCTTGACCGTTTCCGCCTTGTTCGAGAGTACCGCGAGCATCAAGGGCGTCGCGCCGTTGGGTGCGGTCAACGCGAGATCCGCGCCCGTGGAAATCAGGTATTCGATGACCGCATTGTGTCCATTGATGGCGGCGTACTGGAGCGGCGTCCAGCCCGCATGATTGATCTCGGCCCCGGCCTCGCGCAACAGCTTGATTACGGCCAAATTGCCGTTCAGCGCCGCAATCATGATAGCCGTGTCGCCGTAACCGTTTTTCGCATTGACCTTGACGCGGGCCTGGATGAGCGCTTTCACCACTGTCGGCGAGCCTTCCCTGGCCGCCGTCATCAGCGCCGGTTCGCCCTTTTCATTGACCGTATTCGGATCCATGCCGCGCTCGAGCAGCCTGGTCGCCGTCCTCGCATCGTCGGTGGCGATGGCGCGGTTGAATTCCTCGTAGGCATCGGCGCGGACTTGTCCTGCAGCGGTGACGACCAGCGCGGAGAACAGAATCAGCAGTCCAACCCTCGTCCAGCCATCTTTGCGGCCAGATTGGTCACCGACATTCCATCCAGGCCAGGAATGTCCGTATGGCGTCGACCAGCTCGCGGCACCATGCATTGAATTTGTGTTCATCAGACAGTGTTCTCCGGAATCCCGAACAGGCGAAAAAAATTCGCCGTGGTGATCTTTGCGACCTCATCGACGGCAATCCCGCGCAGTGCGGCAATACCTTCGGCGACATGTTTGACGTAGGCGGGCTGGTTCAGCTTGCCGCGAAACGGCACGGGCGCCAGATAGGGCGAATCGGTCTCGATCAGCATCCGCTCCAACGGCACCCGCCGCGCCACTTCATGCAGTTCTTTCGCATTCTTGAACGTCACTATGCCCGAGAAGGATATGTAAAAACCCAGATCGAGGCAGCCTTGGGCGACCTCCCATGACTCGGTAAAGCAGTGCATCACGCCACCCGCCTCCCCTGCTCCCTCTTCACGCATCAGCCGCAGCGTATCGTCCGCCGCGGAGCGGGTGTGGATGATTAGGGGTTTTCCCGTCTGCCGCGCCGCGCGGATGTGCCGGCGAAATCGTTCGCGCTGCCACTCCATCGACTGATCCGTGAATTGCGGCACCCGGTAGTAGTCCAGCCCGGTCTCGCCTATCCCCACGACCTTCGGCCGCTGCGCAAATTCGAGCAGTTGCTCAACTGTCGGTTCCGGCGTGTCTTCATAGTCGGGATGCACGCCCACTGTCGCGTAAATGTTAGGATGCGCGTCGGCGATCGCCATCACGCCGGGCCAGTCGGGCAGGTTGACACTGATGCACAGCGCGTGCGTCACAGAGTTGGCGCGCATCGCCTCGAGCACATCGGGCAATTGCGCGTGCAACTCGGGAAAGTCGATGTGACAGTGGGAGTCAACGAACATGATGGGGTGGTTACTCTATCGCGCCTCTGGAGGACAGTGTCCCCCAACCCTCTCCTCTCCTCACATCGTATGCGTGGTCCGGGTTGCGGACAGCGTGCCGCCCAGAATGCCTTCGATTTTTTTCTGTGCCGCAGCGCCGGTGTCGTCGTTAGTGAACTGCACGCCTATGCCCTGCGTGCGGTTGCCCTGCACGCCTTCGGGCGTGATCCACACGACTGTTCCCTGGACGGCGACTTTAGCCGGATCGTCCATCAGCGAGAGCAACATGAATACTTCGTCACCGATCTTGTACGTCCGGTTGGTGGGAATGAAAATGCCGCCGCCCTTGAGAAACGGCATGTACGCCGCGTACAGCGCAGTGCGTTCGCGAATGTTCAGCGACAGCACACCCGGGCGTCCGGCGAAGGCGAGTTTCGGTTCCATGGTCATCCTCTACGGTTAGTGCGCCGCGTCATCGGCCGCATCGGGCTGCGAAACACCTATTCACTCAACACCGCCTGCCGGTAGCCAAACAGCGCCTTCTCGGCAACCAGACGTGGATTGAGCGGATGCGCGAGCAGGGCGCGATCGCGCAACAATGCCCGATGATAGCGGAGGATGGAGAGCGGCGCCACCGTCGCCGCCAGCCGCGACAACTGGGGCGTGAAGTCCGGGTGATAGCGCGGCGCCGCTCCCGCGGCGCAGGCGGCCAGATCGTAGCTCCACGTCGCCAGCAAGTCGAACCACGCCTGGAGGCGCGCTTTTTTTACGGCGCGAGCGCCTGAATCGACTTCCGCCCCCATGCCGATCACCGACAGGCGGCGCGGTTCGGCCAGGCGGTTCAGAAAACGGGTGCGCTCAGCCTGGTACGCAGCGTCAAGCATGGTCAACGCCTTCAGCGGCGCGCCGCCGGCTTGCGCGAGCAACAGCGGCGGGTCCGCCGCGCCCTGCGCGGCAAGCCAGGCGGCGGCTTGTTCGGCGGTCGGCTGCGGCGCGGGCACCCTGCGGCAACGGCTGATGACTGTCGGGCGCAGAAGGCGCAACTGGTGGCTGACGAGCAAAAAGTAGGTCGCGTGCGGCGGTTCTTCCAGCGACTTCAGCAACGCATTGGCCGTGGCGGTGTTCATTTCTTCCGCGAGGTAAATCATCACGACCTTTGCGCCTTGCCGATGCGAAGTCAGGTACAGGAAGCCGTCGATGAGTTCGCGCACTTGATCAACGATGATCTCGTCACGCAATCGCGGCTCGCCCGAGCTCTCGGTCTTCTCGACGTATTTCCGCACGACCAGCCGGAAATCAGGATGCCCGCCGGTCAAGAACAAATGGCACGCATCGCACTGTCCGCAGGCCAGCCCATCGTCCGGATGCCGGCACAGCAATCCCTGCGCGAGATGCAGCCCCAGCCGCCGCAACCCGGTTCCCTCAGGACCGTGCAACAGCGTGCCGTGATGCCACTGCGCGCGTGACCTCAGCATCGCGCGCAACGGAGCCTCCTGCCAAGGCAATAGTGGCAGAACAGAGAATGCGGGTGCAGCGGATTCTATGTCGTCGCTCATATGCCTCCAGGCTGGCAATGAACGGCGGCGGCCGCGGGAGCGCGCAACGCGGCCGATCGCGTCACAGCGCCTCGATCACGCGCCGCAGCTCGGCGCGCACTGCCTCGACCGGCTGCGTACCGTCGATGATGCGAAAACGTTGCGGATCCGCGGCGGCGCGCGCCAGATAGGCGGCTCGCACCCGCCGGTGAAATTCGGCTTGCTCGCGCTCGAACTTGTCGAGCCCGCCGTGCCGCGCCAGACGCACCGCGCCGACCTCGACCGGCACGTCGAACAGCAGCGTCAGATCGGGCTGGAAGCCGGGGTGCGTCCACGCCTCGAGCGCGGCAAGCCGGGCGAGTGGAATGCCGCGGCCGCCTCCCTGATAGGCGACGGTCGCGTCGGTAAAGCGATCGCAAATTACCCAATCGCCCCTGCCCAGCGCCGGCCAGATCACGGCTTCCAGATGCTCGCGGCGGACCGCGAACATCAAGAGCGCCTCGGTCGCCGGCGCCATCGGTTCGTGCAGCAGCAATTCGCGCAGGCGTTCGCCCAGCGGCGTGCCGCCGGGTTCGCGGGTCATGATCGCACCCGCCCCGGAGCGCGTAGCGACCAAGTCGCGCACATACTGCACATGCGTGCTTTTTCCCGCTCCGTCTATGCCTTCCAGGGTGATGAATTTTCCGGTCATGATTTTGGCTTGATGGTGCGGCTAGCGTCCGCCGCGCTGGTATTTGTTGACCGCGCGGTTATGATCATCGAGGTTGGTCGAAAATTGGCTGGTTCCGTCGCCGCGCGCTACGAAGTACAGATACCTGGTCTGATCCGGATGCAATGCTGCAGTGAGCGACGCCTGCCCCGGCAACGCAATCGGTGTCGGCGGCAGCCCGGCGCGCACGTACGTATTGTAGGGGCTATCGTTCTCCAAGTCGCGTTTCCTCAAGCTGCCATCGAAGTCGGCGCCCATTCCATAGATGACCGCCGGATCGGTCTGCAGTTTCATTCCCAGCCGCAGCCGATTGACAAACACCGAGGCGATTTGCGCACGATCCCGGCCCTGGCCGGTCTCTTTTTCGACGATCGAGGCCATGATCAGCGCTTCGTAAGGGGAGGCGAACGGCAAGTCCGGGTCGCGGGTCTGCCATCCGCCCAAGAGCCGCTCCTGCAACGCACGATACGCCCGGCGGTACACGGCGACATCGGTGCTGCCGGGGGAGAAGTGATATGTGTCGGGGAAAAACAGGCCTTCCGGATGCGTTTCAGCCACGCCGATCCGCTTGAGTGCATCGGGCAGCGATAGCTGATCGATAGTGTGCCTGAGCTGCGCAACGCCCGCCAGCGCCGCGCGCATCTGGTCGAAGGTCCACCCTTCGACAATAGTCAATGCCACTTGCGTCCCGTCGCCGGCCGTGAGGATATCGAGCACCGCCAGCGGCGCCGTCGCGGACTCGAACTCGTAACTGCCCGCCTTGATCAAGCCATCCTTGCCCGACAGCCGCATCAGCCAGACCAGTGGTTCCGCGGCGACGATCACGCCCTTGTCGCGCAACTCGCGGGCCACCGCGCGTACGCTGGTCCCCGGCTTGATGGAAAGCGCCACCGGCGCATCAAGCCTGGGCGCGTACGATAGATAGCCCGCGGCAATGGCGAGAGCCAGCAACACCAACACCGCGACTGCGCGTACCACATTGCTCAAGGTGAATCCCGTGACGACATCGGTCGAGGACGGAATTATAATGCGTGCACGATATTTCACCCGATGAAAGCGATATTCATGCGCACCACCCCCAGGCACCAAAGAACTGTCTTGCACACCCGGCGCCGGCGCGGCTTCACGCTGATCGAGGTCATGGTCGTGATCGTGATCCTCGGCATTCTTGCGGCCCTGGTCGTGCCGCGCGTGCTGTCGCGCCCCGACGAAGCACGCGCGGTCGCCGCGAAACAGGACCTGGCAGTGATCAGCCAGGCGCTCAAGCTCTATCGGCTGGACAATCAGCGTTATCCGAGCGCCGAACAGGGACTAGGTGCGCTGATCGTCAAACCGGAGACCGCGCCGTTGCCCCCGAACTGGAAACCGGGCGGCTATCTCGAACGCCTGCCCAAGGATCCGTGGGGCAATGCGTACGTGTATGTCAATCCGGGCCTGCATGGCGAGATTGACGTGCTGTCGTACGGCGCGGACGGCAAGCCGGGCGGCGATGGACTCGACGCCGATATCGGATCGTGGCAATAGCTACCGGCGCCACCGCGCGCGCCACCCGTGGCTTTACGCTGGTCGAGGTTCTGGTCGTGCTGATCGTGATCGGGCTGGGCGCCGGCCTGATCACGCTGGGCATGGGCCACGACAGCGCGGCCGCGCTGCGCCAGGAAAGCGAGCGGCTGCGCAGCGCGCTCGAACACGCCGCGCAACTGGCGCAATGGCGGCGCTCGGCTCTGGTGTGGGAGGCCGACGCTGGCAGCTATCGATTCCTGAGCCCAACACCCGAAGGTCTGTTGCAGGAGGAAAGCGATGACACGCTGTCGCGCCACGCCTTCCCCGAGGAGATGCACCTGCGCGCGACCGGCCCGGCCGGCGATGCTGCGCCATTGCGCCTGGTGTTGCGCGCTTCGGGCCGCAATGATCCGTATGCGTTGATCATCGATTCGCCGGCCGGAAGCTGGACCCTGCGCGGCGACCCGCTGAACCGCGTCCGCGCGGTGCCAACCCAATGAAAAAACTCTGCGGTTTCACGCTGATCGAAGTCATGGTCGCGCTCACCGTGCTGGCGGTCGCATTTGCCGCCGGCTATCGCGCGCTGGGACAATCGACCAACAACGCCGACCTGCTGAAGCGCCACGCGCTCGCGCAGTGGGTGGCGCAAAACCAGCTCGCGCTGATGCAAATCAACCGGTCCACCGTGTCGCCGGGAACGGGCGAAGCGCGCCAGGCCGGCATCGATTTCGTTTGGCGGACGACGCTCACCGCAACGCCGAATGCCGCCTTTCGGAAGGCCGAGATCGTCGTGGCCGATCTGGCGCAGCCCGACTACCAGCTCGCCCGCCTCACCGCGTATCTGAGCGCGTCGCAATGAGCGCGCGGCCGCCGTCCGGAACGCGACATCCGGGCTTTACGCTGATCGAGGTGCTCCTGGCGCTGGCCATCATGACCACGCTGGCGATCACCGGCTATCGGGCGCTCTCCGGCATGCTCGAAGGCGAGCAGCGCGTCGCGCAGGAACGCGAGCGCTGGCGCGAACTGGACCTGTTCTTTGCGCGTCTCGAACACGATCTCGGGCATGCGCTGCCGCGCGCCTATCGTATCGGCAACACCGGCATGCCGGCGCTGTTCCTGCGCGACGGCGCGATAGCTTTTGTCCGCGGCAACCTGGGAGAGCCGCCGCAGCGTATCGGTTATCGCTGGAGCGACGGGCGCATCGAACTCCTGTACTGGCCGCAGCTCGATGCGCCGGCGGCCAACGCGCCGGCCGCGTATCCCATTGCCGAAGGCGTCGACTCCTGGCAAATCTCCTTGGCCAACCGCTCCGGGCAGTGGGTCGAACGCTGGGGCGAAGTGGGACCGCAGGTCGAGGAACCGCCGCTCCCGCGCGGAGCGGCTGTTGTGCTGACCCTCAATGACGGCACGCGGATCGAACGCGTGTTCGCTCTGCAATGAACCGGCCGCGGAGCGTGAAGGGTGCAGCGGGCGCCGCGTTGGTGCTGGCGATGCTGCTCGCGGCGCTGGCCAGCAGCATTGTTGCCGGCCTGCTCTGGCATCAGCAACTCTGGCTGCGCCAGTACGACTTCCAGCGCGACCAATCGCAGGCGCAGTCGCTCGCGCGCTCCGGCATCGACTGGGCGCGACTGATCCTACAGGAGGATGCGCGCAGCAACAGCATCGACCATTTTGGGGAACAATGGGCGATCAGGCTGCCACCGACACCGCTCGAGAATGGCGAAATCGGCGGCGAAATCACCGATCAGCAGGGACTGTTCAACCTCAACGCGCTGGTCAAGGGCGGCACGGTCCAGCCGGATGTGCTCGCACGCTACGCTCGGCTCCTGGCCCTGCTCAATCTCCCTGCGTCGCTCGGACCGGCGCTGGCCGACTGGCTCGATGCCGATGGCGAAGTCACGCCAGGCGGCGGCGTCGAGGATGGCTTTTACGTTGCGCTGACGCCACCGCGTCTGGCCGCCAACCGGCCGCTGGTCACGCCGGATGAACTCGCGCTGGTTGCGGGTTATGCGCCGGAGGTCCTGGCCCGCCTGCGGCCGTTTGTCACGGCCCTGCCTCCATCCGCCGGCACTGCGGTGAACGTGAACACCGCTCCGCCCGAGATTCTTGCGGCGACATTGGACGGTCTGACACTTGAGGATGCCAACCGGCTGGCTGCGGCGCGCGGCAACAAGCCATTCTTGAGCGTTGCCGACTTTCGCTCGCAACTGCCATCGGGCATCCCGGTCAACGAACTGGCGCTGCGCGTGACCAGCGATGGCTTCGTGGTGCGCGTAGATGTGCGTCAAGGGGAAGTGCAAGCGACGGGACTCGCCCTGGTCCTGCGCGAGGGCGGCGCGTGGCCGCGCATCGTGTGGCAGATGATAGAGTAGCGGCGATGAATGTGTTGCACATTTTCCTTGCGGGCGATGGCACCTGCGATTGGACCCTGCAGGACGACCAGGACGATAGCGGCCGACCGTCGCCTGCCGGCGCCGGCCATGGCGAGAACACGCCTTATGCCGAGTTGCCGCGTGCGGCGCGGAGCTTAAGCATAGTACCGGCGGCGCGCATGCGCACGCTCACCGTCTACGTACCCCCGACGCCCACGGCAAAATTGTCTTCAGTGGTGCGCTTTGCGCTGGAAGACCAGTTGGCAGGCGATGTCGAATCGCAACATGTGGTGATCGCGGCAAAGCGCGAACGCGATGCGATCGTCCATGTGATCGACAAACGGTGGCTCAAAGACACGCACACGGGCCTCGCACGCCACGGGATACGGCCCGCGCTCGTCGCCGCCGAGAGCGACCTGGCGCCGCGCGCGCCCGCAACGCTGGGGACCTGGGTGTGGCGCGAAGACGGCGGCTTTCTGATCGAAGCCGGCGGACGCGTCACGGTCCTGGATCAAAGCCGGGATGCGCAGCCTTCCGGGCTGCTGCTGGCCCTTCGTAATGCCGGGAATGCCGGATCGCCCGCGGCGCGCGTGGAAGTGCGCGGCCCGCCCGCTCTCGCCGAGCGCAGCGCCGCGTGGTCGCGTGCCACGGGCGTGACGTTCGATATCGAGCCCGAGTGGACCTGGCGCGATGCGTCCGCATCGACCATTGCCGCGGCGGCGAATCTGCTGACTCCCGAGCTGCATGCCGGCACCTCTTCCACCCCGGCGGCCGCGGGCCATCCGCGTATCTTGCGCCGCGCGCTGCTGTGGCTGCTGGCCGCCCTATTGCTGCATGCCGGAGCGAGCGCGGCGGAGTGGGCGATGCTCAAGTGGCGCGTGGCGCAGGTCGAGCGCGATACGCAGCAACTCATCAAGAGCGCCGCGCCCGACCTTGCCGGCGAACTCGATTCGGCATGGCGCAAGCACTACGCGGCAGCTCGGCACCGACAGGGAAAAACCGCGCCCGACGATGCCCTGCCCTTGCTCGCGGAAGCTGCCGCCGCACTGCCCGATCTGCCGCCCGGCGCATTGCGCGTGATCAACTTCGAGGCCGGGCAACTCACGCTGGACTTCGACCGGTCGGCTGCGGGGCCGATTGCGGCCGCGCTGCCGCTCTGGCAGGGCCGGGGGCTCTCCGTACTGCAGGCCGAGTCGCCAGGCGGCCTGCGCGTCAGGTTCGCGCGGCAATGATCGCGCACACGGCCATCGATTCATGGCGAAGCCGCCCGGCGCGAGAGCGGTGGCTGATCGGCCTGCCGGCCGTCGCGCTGCTCGCCGTCGTGCTCTATATCGCGGTCTGGGAGCCGCTGCACGGCTCTATCCTGCGCCTGCGCTCCACGCTGCCGGAACTCGAAGCACGGCGGGAATTGATCCGCGCGCAGGCGGCGGAACTGCGTGCGCAACCGGCTGCCGCTGCCGTTCCCGTACTTAACGCCGCGCTCGTACAGGCATTGATCGAGCGCCGCCAGTTGAAGGGCGCCCTGCCCGCGCTGGAACCGGCCGGCGAGAACCACTTCCGCCTCGCCTTTGCCCGCGTTCCGTTTCACGCGATCTGGCAGCTACTGCAGGACCTGCAGATGGACCGTGGCATCCGCATCGTGTCGTTACGCGTGGACCGGCTCGATGGCGGTAACGTCCGCCTCGAAGCAGTTCTCGGCGCAGGCTCCTAGATGCGCCGCCTGTTGCTTCCGCTGGTGCTGGTGGCGATCGCGCTCGCAGTGCAGGCGCCGGCCTGGTTGCTGGGGCGCAGTGTGCAAGAGCGCAGCGGCGGCATGGTCGAGCTGCGCAACACATCCGGCACGCTCTGGAACGGCCAGGCCGACGCGGTCGTCCGTGGCAAGACCGCAGGCGAGCGCGAAATCTCGGTGGGCCGGTTCGCGTGGCGCGCCGAGCGGATCGACTGGCAACATCGAGCCTTGATCTTCGACGTGCGGCAGACGCCTGCCGCCCCGCGGCCGGCAACGATCGCGCTCGGCGCCGATCGCATACGGTTTGCCGGCAGCGCGCGGCTGCCGGCTGCGCTCGCTGCACGCGTCCGGTTGCTGGCAGGGTGGACGATTGCCGGCGACGTGGTGGTCGACACCGAGGCCCTGGAGTGGGCAGCCGGCGCGGGAACCGGCGCGGCCACCGCACAGTGGCGCAACGCAACGCTTATCCCACCCGATCTGCCCGGCGGCTTCGCCTTGGGCGAGGTGACGGCACGGGTCGCTCTCGACGGCGCAGCGGCCGTGGTATCGGTACGCAACAGCGGCGGCGAACTCGAACTGACTGGCGATGCGTCGTCGCGGGCCGGCACGGTGGCACTGCTGCTGCTGCCGCGCACTGGCACGTCGAGCGCGCAGATCGCGTGGTTGCAATCGCACACCATGGGCCGCACGCCACGCGGTTACAGCATCGACGCCGGTTGGCCCGGACGCTGATGGACCGTCGATCGAATGCGTCGGGGCGAGTGCCACGCGCGGCAAAGGTGGCGAAGCACGCGCGCCCGGAGCCCGTGAATGCAGCCGCAGCCGCTGGGATCCGCGCGCCGGCTTCGCCGCGCTGGGCCGCCGTCGACTTCTTTCGCGGCTGCGCGATCCTCGCGATGATCATCTATCACTTCTGTTTCGACCTGGCATTCAATGGCTGGCTGGTCGCCGACTTCGGCGAGGACCTGCGCTGGATCTGGTTCCGGATCCCCGTCCTGGGCTCCTTCCTCTTCATAGCCGGCGTCAGTCTCGGGCTGGCCGAAGCGCGCAGACAAACCGGCGCGCAGTTCTGGCGGCGCGTGAGGCTCATTGCCGGGGCGGCCGCGTTGGTGTCGCTGGGCAGCTACATCATGTTCCCGGGCAGCTTTATTTACTTCGGCGTCCTGCACGCCATTGCGCTGATGAGCATTCTTGCGCGGCCGGCGCTGCGGTGGGGCTTGTGGGCCATGGTGCTGGGTCTCGCGGTGCTCGTGATTGGCGTCACGGTGCAGCATCCGTTTTTCAACCAGCCGCCGCTGCACTGGATAGGCCTGATGACGTTCAAGCCGCGAACGGAAGACTATGTCCCCCTCTTTCCGTGGTTCGGCGTGATGCTGATCGGCGCGGGAGCGGGCACCTGGGCCGCGCAACATCCGGGTTGGCCGGATCGGCTCGCGGCGTGGGTGGTACCACACCGCCTCGGCTGGATTGCATGGCTGGGCCGGCACAGCCTCGCGGTTTACCTGCTGCATCAGCCGCTGTTGGTCGGCGCGATGCTCCTGATCCGCCAAATCCACTAGCAGGCTGTCTATCCCGGATTTCCGGGATACCGCGCCGCCGCCGAACTTCGTATAGTCCGCGCTCTTCCTGCTCTACCGCAGACGCGCGGCCCGATGAATATCAAGCAGTCCCTACGCATCCTCCATTTGACCGACGGCAACCGTGGCGGATCGCAACGACACATTATCGACCTCTGCCGCGGCGACACACCCGGCGTCCATCACTTCGTGCTGCGCGTTGCAGCCGAATCGATCAGCATTCACGATGCCGCGCGCGACCGCGTGCTGGTGATCGACCCGCCGTCCGCGCCTGAAGAGCTGGCGGCGATCCTGCGCACGGTCATCGCGGAACTCGCCATCGGTTGCGTGCATGCGCATGCCCTGCCGGTGCTGCTGGCCGCAGCGGAATCGGCGGCGCGTCCGCTGGGCACGACGCCTGTCCTGGTGACGCTGCACGACCTGGGTTGCATCGATCCGCATCTGTTCACCGCCCCAAGTCCGGAGCCGCGCCCCGACCCGGGCTGGATCGCCCGCTGCGCGCCGCCGCTGCGCGGGGCCAGAGCCGTCATCGTTCCGTCCGACTATCTGGCGCGGCAGGTGAGAATCTACTATCCGGACACCGCCCCTTTGGTGATTCCGAACGGCATCGCTGCCGCGCCCAACGAAGCGTTGCCCGTCACGCCGCCGTGGCCCGAAAATGCGCGGGTCTTTGCGGTGGTCGGCGCGCTCGGACTGCACAAAGGCAGCGATACCTTGCTGCGCGTAGCGAGGGCTCTCAAAGAGCCGGACATCGTCGGCATCGTGATCGGCTATACCGACGCGCAATTGACGCCGGGCTGGATCGTTCCGGGACGTCTGTACGTGCACGGCCGCTATTACCCCGACGAATTGCCCGGGCTGCTCAAGAGCTACAGGGTCCGGCTGGCGTATTTCCCCAATATCATCCCCGAGAGTTTCGGCTACGCGTTGTCGGAAGTGTGGCAGGCGGGCGTTCCGGCGCTGGCGCCGGCAATCGGCGCGCTCGGAGACCGGGTGCGCGCCGCAGGCGCCGGCTGGTTGCTCGACAACCCGCTTGACGCGGACGCCGCGGCGGCGGCGATCGCATCGGGGTTGGGGCCCGATAGGACATCGGCGCTGGCCGCTGCCCGAGCGAAGCTGGAGCCGCCGTCGTCAAGCGTCCCCGGCATGACCGCGATGCGCGCAGTCGTCGCGCGCGCGTATCGCACGCACACCGCCCCGTTGCATGGCGATACGGACAGCGGCTGGGCCAGATTGCGGACGCTGCTGCGGCCTCGGCTTCTATCCAGCACCGACGACTGCGCGCTCGACGCCGAGTGGCCGGCGCTGGTGCGCGAGGAACATACGCTGCGCGACTGGAACGGCAAACTGACTCGCGACGTGGCGACGCTCGAGGCGACGGCGCGGCGCGTGCAGGAGCAGTTGGCGGAATGCCCGGTGCGCTCGCGGCAGCTCGAAGGCGAAGTGCAGCTCCTGAAGTCGCGCAACGAGCAGATCGAGTCGGATGCCGCCGTCTTGATTGAACGCAACCTCGGTCTCGAGCGCGACAATCTCGCGCAGAAGGCGCGTAATCTCGAACTCGAGAACAATGTGGTCGCGCTGAAGCAACGCAATGTCCACATCGAAGCCGATGCCGTGGCCCTCGACCGGCGTAATGTCCAGATCGAGGGTGATATCGTCACTCTGACCCAGCGCAATATCGAACTCCACACCGACATCGTGGCGCTCAAGGAACGCAACACGCTGGTCGAAGCCGACCTGTTCGCGCTCAAGCAGCGGAACACCCTGGTCGAGCAGGACGCCGCGGCACTGCAGACCGAACTTGCCGCCACGCGCGAACGCATTGCACGCATCGAACATGAATTGGCCAGTGAGCGCGAACGCGCATCGCGGCTGGAATGGGCGCTGGCCAAACTTCCATCCATCATCCAGCACTGGCTGTTGCGCCATGCCCGGTAAGTCCCTCGACGTCCAAATCGTCACTTACCGGCCGCAACCGGGCCTGCTGGACGACTTACTGGCCAGCCTGCAGCAACAGGACACCGCCGGCTGGACCGTCACCCCGCATATCCTCGACAACAGCGCCGATGCAGCCGTCAGCCAGGCGATACGCGAACGCATTGACCGCCATGCGGAGCGCAACGGTCTTGCGCCGATCGACTTTGTCGTCTCGGACGCAAACGTGGGCTTTGGCGCCGGACATAATCAGTTGCAGCAACGCGGCAGCGGCGAATTGATCCTGCTGCTCAATCAGGATGTGGTGCTGGAACCGGATGCGCTGCCCGTGCTGCTCGACGACGCGGGCCGTGCCGAGGCTAACGTCGCGGCCTGGGAAATGCGCCAGATTCCTTACGAGCATCCGAAAAGTTACGATCCCGCAACCGGCGACGTGCCCTGGGTCAGCGGTGCCGCGGCGCTGTTTCGCAGAAAGGCGCTGACCGAGGTCGGCGGCTTCGAGCCGCGAATTTTCCTGTATGGCGAAGACGTCGATCTGTCGTGGCGCCTCCGCGCCAGCGGATGGCGGCTTCACTACGTCCCGCGCGCCGCGGTCCAGCACCTGACGTATAACTATCCGGACGAGATCAAGCGCAATCAGGTGCTGGGTGGGACCTTGTCCAATCTCTTGTTGCGTGCGCGCTTCGGAACCTGGCGCGATATCGCGCAAGGGGTGATGATGATCTGCGGCGAAATGATGGTGCCGCAGGCATTTTCGGGCAGGCGCCGCGGACTGTTGGCAAACCTCTTCAAGTTTGCGCTGCAATTGCCGTACTTTCGCCTGACAAAGGTCACTCCCACCGCGGATTTTGCGCCTGAATTCCGGGGCTGGGACTACGAATTGCGGCGCGATGGCGCGTTCCATGTTTTCAAGTCGAAGCGATGGAAGACTGCCGAGGCCGGTGCGGAAAAGCTGCCGCTGGTATCCATCCTGATCCGCACTTGCGATCGTCCGGCGTGGCTGCGCCAGGCGCTCAACTCGGTTGCCGCGCAGACCTATCGGCCACTGGAGGTTGTCGTCGTCGAGGACGGGCCACCGAACAGCCGATTCATCGTCGCCGAGTTCGAGGACCGCCTTGCCATTCGCTACCAGGCTACGGGGAAAAAAATGGGCCGCGCTCGGGCCGGCAACCTTGCGCTCGAACACGCCACGGGCGAGTACCTCAATTTTCTCGATGACGACGACCTGCTCTTTGCCGACCATGTCGAAGTGCTGGTTGATGCCGCGCAACAGGGGCAAGTCCGCGCCGCATATGCGCTGTCGTGGGAAACCCATACCGAGGTGATCGATGCCGCGGCCGCGCGCTACCGCGAGACCATGCATCTGACCCGCCACCGCCAGCCCTTCAACCGCGTCATCCTGTGGCACCACAACTTTTTGCCGATCCAGGCAGTCTTGTTTGAGCGCAGCCTGTTTCGGCAGTATGGAGGCTTCGATCCGCAACTCGATCAGCTCGAAGACTGGAATCTGTGGACGCGCTACACGCTGGCCGACGATTTCGTTTTCGTCCCCAAGACCACCTCCAAATACCGCGTGCCGGCGAATTCGCGGCAGAGCGCGATGCGCCAGTCGCAACTGGATGCGGCGTACCAGGTGGTCAAGGCCAAGCAGGCACAGATGCACATCCAAACCACGTTGTTCGCGGTATCGGCGATGGTCGAAGACTATTTGCGCAATGAAAGCCTGATTCATATCAGCAAGACCGACGTACGGCGCTGGATGGCCACGCACCAGATTCTGCGCACCTTGGCGAGCTACCGGGGCCGGCTGACGCGCCGGCTGCGCGCGCGCCACAGCGAATGATCATGGGTGATCTGGCATTCACCGGAGAACGCTTCCTGCCCGTTTGTCAGGGCGAGATCTGGCTTGAACATTGGCATCGTTACCATTTCGTGGCCTCGATGGCGCGGGACCGGCGCGTCCTCGACGTGGCCTCGGGCGAAGGTTACGGCAGCGCGCTGCTGGCATTGACCGCACGCGAAGTCGTCGGCGTCGATGCGGCAGCCGATGCGATCGCGCACGCCCGGACCGCGTACAAGGACAAACGAAACCTGCGTTTTGTCAGCGCCGATTGCTCCGCGCTTCCTTTCCCTGACGCGGCATTCGATCTGGTGGTGTCATTTGAAACCATCGAACACATCACGGCCCAGCGCGAGTTTCTCGCCGAGATCAGGCGCGTGCTGGCGCCTGGCGGACTGCTACTGCTCTCCTCGCCCAATAAGGCCGAATACTGCGACCGCCGAAGTTACGCCAATCCATTTCACGTCGCCGAGTTGTATCGCGATGAACTGCGCGCGCTGCTCGACGAATTCTTTCCCCACACCGCCTGGTACGGCCAGAGCCTGGGTTTTTGCTCGACCATCGCCGCGGAAGGAGCCACGACTTCCGGAACCGGTAAACTCGTCGACACCGGATCGTCCGTCGCAGCGCTGCCCACTCCCGTCAGGGGCACCGGAAAGGAGCCGTTGTATTACCTTGTTGGCTGCGCGTTGTCGCCATCGCCGTTGACCGCGCTGGACAAGACCTTTTCGGTGCTCGGCGATCCCGAAGACACCGTATACCGCGATTACCAGGAGACGTACCGCAAGTTTGTTGCGGCGTCCGAAGCCGTCAAGGTTTTCCGCGAGCGCGAAGCCAGGCACGAAAAGGATTTGGCCGAAGCCGGCCAAGCGGCGCAGGTCAGTCTCGACGCCGCGCAGGGAAGTGTGGACATCGCGCTTGCACGCATCGCCACGGTCGAGGCCCAACGCGCTGCGGCGTTGGCACAAAGCGCCGAGTCGCGGGCAAAAAACGAAGCGCTGCAGGTAGGGTACGCAGCGTTGCACTCCGGACACTCCGCGCTGAAGAACGAGCATGAAACGTCAAAGGCCGAGATTGGCCGCCTGCAGACGCAGGCTGCCGACCTCAAGGCCCTCACCGCGACCCTGGGGGCGACACTGCACGCAGCCCAACAAGCCGCGCTGCGCCTGACCGGCGCTTTGCACGAGGCACACTCCCGCTATCAGGCTGCGCTCGACGCGGCGCATGGCATGAACGAAAAACTCGTGAAGGCCGCGGCTGAAGCGCTGCATCGCCATCAGGAAGAGCGCGCCCGGCGCGACGCCGGAATGGCCAAATTGCAAAGAACGCTCGCTCTGCAGGAGATGGAACTCGCGCGCCGCACCGGGTGGCGCTGGCGGCTGCGGCCGCCCTGGCCACGGGATTAGCTTCGTCCCGTTGTACGGCGCCGAACCGGCCAGGGCGCCGGGGCCCAAGTCCGAGTTGGACAGCCCGCGGCTTACGGCGCATAATGCGCCCCGCCCATGAAGCTTCTGTTCGAATTCCTCCCCCTGATCCTGTTTTTCGTTGCCTTCAAGTGGCAGGGGATTTATATCGCCACCGGTGTCGCCATCGCGGCCGCGGTGTTGCAGTTCGCGTGGATGACAGTGCGCGGCAAGCCCATCAGCACCATGCAGTGGATCAGCGTGGGTGTGATCGTGGTGTTCGGGGGGGCGACCCTGTTGCTGCACGATGACCGTTTCATTCGCTGGAAGCCGACAGTGCTGTACTGGGTTTGCGCCGCAACGCTGCTTGTCGGGCGGGTCTTTTTCAAGGCAATCTGGCTGCAAAAGGTCATGCCGAAAGAGGAACTGGTGCTGCCGGAATCCGTGTGGATCCGGCTGACCTGGGCCTGGATCGTATTTTTCCTGGCGATGGGGTGCCTGAATCTCTACGTCGGGTTCAACTATTCGCTCGATACGTGGGCCAACTTCAAGGTCTGGTGGAGCATGGGCATCATT
The DNA here is from genome assembly GCA_003153335.1 of Betaproteobacteria bacterium. Classification (GTDB taxonomy): domain Bacteria; phylum Pseudomonadota; class Gammaproteobacteria; order Burkholderiales; family Casimicrobiaceae; genus PALSA-1005. Next base: position 16,957 of record PLYG01000256.1, read on the forward strand.
CTCGCCTTCAGCCTGGCACAGGGCGTCTATATGGCGCGCCATCTGCCCAGCGAAGACCAGGTGGCGCCCGCGTCGCCGCCGCCTCCGACCCCATGAACCTTGTCCAGGCGATACGTGCACGTCTCGCCCCCCTCACCCCCGCCACAGTCGAGCTGGCTGACGACAGCGCGGACCACGCCGGGCACGCGGAGGCACTGCGTCACGGCGGCGGGCACTTTTCGCTGACCATCGTGTCGGAAGCATTCGTGGGACAATCGCGGGTTCGCCGGCATCAGACGGTTTACGCGCTGCTGTCCGATTTAATCCCGGGGGAAATCCACGCCTTGCAACTGCGTACCCTGACTCCGGACGAGTTTTAACTTCAACAGGAAAGAAACCATGATCAAATCCAGAATCAGCATTCTCTTACTCGCGATAGCGGCCATGGCAGCGACCGGCTCGGCGCTGGCGCAGGACGCGGCGAAGAAGGCCGCGCCCAAACCCGCGGCCAAGGCCGCGGATGCCGCACCGGCCCCCGCAACAACAAGCCCGGCGAAGGACTCCTCAGCCAAGGAAGTGTATCCGCAGAGCCACTTCGACTACCTGCTCAAGGAACGTCTGGCAACGGGACAGGCCGTCGACTCGCCGCAGTTGCGCGAAATGATCCGCGACGAACTGATCAATCGCGAACTGGTGATACGCGAAGCGAAGAAAAAGGGCATGGACAAGGATCCCATCCTCAAGGCCAGCATGGAACTCAATGCCCAGACCGTGCTTGTCCGCGCCTACATGCAGGACTATGTCCGCGCCAACCCACCAACCGACGAACAGCTGAAAAAGGATTACGAAGCGATCAAGGCCACGCTGGGCAACAAGGAATACCGCGCCCGCCATATCCTGGTCGACAAGGAAGACGACGCGAAGGAAATCATCAGCCAGTTGCAAAAAGGCGAAAAGTTCGAAAAACTGGCCGAGCGCTCCAAGGATCCCGGCTCCAAGGACAAGGGCGGCGACCTGGATTGGGCATCACCCGTCAATTTCGCCAAGCCGTTCTCCGATGCCATGGTCGCGCTGCAAAAAGGCAAGTTCACGCCTACGCCGGTGCAGACACAGTTTGGCTGGCACGTGATCCAGCTCGATGACGTCCGCGACACCAAGGCGCCATCGTACGAAGAAGTCAAGCAGAATCTGACACAGCGCGCGCAAGGTGTGGCGGTGGAAAAGCATCTGGCCGATCTGCGCACCAAGGCCGCCATCAAATAGGGACAGCTTGTCGTCTCGCGCAAGTTCCGCGAAAGTCTGGAGAGAAAGCAGGCCGCACGGCCTGCTTTCTTTTGTCGAACGATGAGGGCAACGGTGCCCAGCTATTCCGGGCTCCGTGCCGCCATGTTATGCTTGACGATATACAAAAAAACATCAGCGTAGTTGATCTTAAGATCAATTACAGGAGGAGATTTCCGGATGAAAATAACGCACCCGAAGGATTTCTATGCGGGGCTGATGTTTTTTCTGTTCGGCCTCGCCGCCTTGTTGCTGGCGTTCGAATATCCGCTGGGCACCGCCGCCAGGATGGGCCCCGGCTACTTTCCGCGCGTCCTGGGTGGCATCATGATGTTTCTCGGGTTCACACTTTCGGCATGGTCATTCAGGCTCAAGGGTGATCCGATCACCCCGTATGCGTGGAAGGCCATCGGACTGGTGCTGGGCGGTGTCTGTGTGTTCGGCGTCATTGTCATCCAGACCGGACTGGTGATTGCGACCACCGCGCTGATCGTCATCACCGGGCTGGCAAGCAAGGAATTCNNGCTGATCTCGTCGGTTGTGCTCTCGGTGGTTGCCGTGCTGATGTTCATAGTTGGACTGAAATTGCAGTTCCCGATCTTTCCCTGGGGAATGTGATGGATCTGGTCTCGAATCTCGGTATTGGCCTGATGGCGGCGGTAACCGCCCAGAATCTGCTCTATTGCCTGATCGGTTGCCTGTTGGGCACGTTGATCGGCGTGTTGCCGGGCATCGG
>PLYG01000463.1 GCA_003153335.1 Betaproteobacteria bacterium
TCCCCGAGCGACCTTCGCGATACACACCCGCAGCCGTTGTACATGTCTTGCGACAATGCTGGGGGCGCACACGCCCAGTGGTGCAGCGCCCATTTGCATTCCCCCCACACTAACGGTTCTGCCAGCGCTCTCGCGACGTACCACCAATCGGACGTAGGCCCGCTTTCGCGTCGGGTAACATTAAAACCCGTATCCGCGCCGTTACAGCACGGCATTCGCTTCTTCCGATATCTTGTTCCCGCACCGCCATGGGCAGACCTTGCGGCTTGCTGTCCCCGGAGGGAGCGATACGGGGTTGCCACGTTCCGCTTGCACAGTACGTCGGGTTAGGTGCCTGCTCTCGACCGGGAGGCGTATGGGTCACGAAAGCGTAATTCAAAGACGCTGTTCCCACCTCCTTACCATTTTGGTTCAAGCGTAACAGCCACTTCCGCTTGTCATAGCTGACGATCTTTATCGCAGATTCATATGTATTCACCATACCGACTATCTAGCACTCATCCGGCGTGTGGCTGCCAGAAGGGTACGCCTCTCGCGATTGATACCCCGCACCTTGCGATGCTTCGTTACATTGTCATGGTCGCTCTTTATTCAGACCACTAGGTTCACCCGGTGACACGGGCGGTTCCCTCCTGTAAAGTGAGAACAACTTGCGCAAGCGACTTCGTGTCGCACTTGAATTCGCTATCCTTTATCCTTCCTGATTGTAAGCAATCAGGGAATCTGGTCGGTCAAAATTGCAATAATTCACGGTGCCGGCGCGGAGAACTGAAAAACTGCTCCTGCCGACGGCGAAAAACAGGAATTTGTGCGCAACGCGCGTAAAATTCAAGCAGGTTGTTCGCTCGAAAACGGGGGTTTCCGGTCAGGCACTAAATAGATATTTTCGCCTAGTGGCTACAAAGGGATAAGTCCCTCACTTTCATCGGCTTGTGATCACTACCACACTCCCCCACCATCCAACTGTCTGAGTGCTCTTCAAGGACGCTTCCATAGCCCCTCCGCTATTCGTTCTTGGCGGCTAGGTTATCGCACCCGGCAGGGCTTGCTGGCACACAACCAGAGAAAGCATCACGGATGGCGAGTTCAGGATCAGGTAGCACGATACGTTCTCGACACCAAAGGGTACGCAGACTGGTGGACGTGCGGGCATATAGTAGAGGCCGAACTTGGCCCCTACCAGCCAGTGCCATTCACTGCCGCATCGGTACCTTAATTTGCTCACCCTTTTTGCCGCAGAACGGGCCGTTAATCATCCCCGCCGTAAGAACGTTCCCACCGTTCACTACGCAATTGAACTCTTTCCCATCCTTCGCCTTCACGTTGTAGAAAGTGTTCGTCATTTCAGTCCTACGGTCGCTAATCGTGATATCACCAGATGAATACCCAATAACGCCTGCTGTTGAAGACGCCAGCCTATCGTCAGACAGCATTGTGGAGGCGCAACCAGCAACTAGTGTGGCCTTGAGCGCCGAACGGGATTTGCTGGTGACGGGCATAATTACCCTCTTCATGGAATTGTTGTGAATCAGGCCGCCGGGATGAAATGGCCCCGCCGCCAAACGGCTGGAACAAGGATGCTAGCCGCTCGCCCCGGACTGCGCAAGCGACGCGCGCGTCCGCTGCTGCCGGGTGGCGAACAGGCAGACTCCCGCCGCGACCGAAACATTCAGGCTGGCGACCATGCCCGAAAGCGGTATACCGACGATCCGGTCGCATAACTCGCGCGTGAGCCGCCGCAGGCCGGACCCTTCCGCGCCCAGTACCCAGGCGATCGGGCCGGACAGGTCGGCAGTGAACAGGCTCTCCGGCGCATCGGCGTCGGCGCCCATCAACCACACGTCACGCTCCTTCAGCGCACGCAGCGTCCGCGCCAGGTTCGTCACCGCAATCACCGGCACCGTGTCCGCGGCGCCGGAGGCGACCTTGGCTACCGTCGCGTTGACGCCGACTGCGCGATCCTTGGGGACGATGATCGCGTGGACGCCGAACGCGTCGGCGCTGCGCAGACAGGCGCCCAGGTTGTGCGGGTCGGTGACGCCGTCGAGGATGAGGAGGAAGGCCGGCTCGTTGAGGGTGTCGAGGACATCTTCGAACGCGACTATGGCTTTGGGCGCGCTCGCCATTGCGGCTATGCCTTGATGGCGGTGGTGGCCGACCAGTTCGTCGAGCTTGGCGCTGTCGACTGGTTCGACCTTTACACCGGCGGCTTTGGCTTGCTCAAGCAGGGCTTGCGCTCGGGCGTCGCTGCGATCCTGGCGGAGAAATAGCTGCGAAATCGATGACGGGTCCTGCCGCAGGCGGGAGGTGACTGCGTGGAAGCCGAACAGCAGGCGCGATTGCGACATGGAGAGGCCGATGGGTCGTGATGGAGGCAACGAAACGCTGGTCGCTGGTCAATGCTTGGCCAGCGCGGGACTGGGAGCGATCATATCAGCTAGCTGCCTAGCTATCTCGGATGCGCAGGACACGCTGGCCGGTCCGACCCAACCGGTAGCCAGACGCAAACCGTGTCGACCTGGGAGGCCTTTGCTATAATGCTGGCCTGCAGTGACGTCCTCCTGACTTCCGGTATACGGACGGGCAATCAAGGGCAGGTCGAGTAAAGATGCTGTTGTAGCTCAGTTGGTAGAGCAACTGATTCGTAATCAGTAGGTCGGTGGTTCGATTCCACTCAACAGCACCAATAAGTCAAAGAGTTAGGCGCGACCCGCGTCGCTGAAAATTCCTCAGTGCCCCCGCCGTGCCCCTGCGCGACTCCTCAATTAATTTTCAAGGATGTTGCAATTTTGCGTCGCTACAGCACGCCTCCGCGGTACGCCGACCTCAAAGCTGGCGGACAGCGCCACTTGGCACTTGCCAGTATGCCCTGCGCCTCGCGGCACAATTAACGCACGCAGAGGTCAATCCGCGGAGAGAGAGTCCGCCGTACCCGTTATTCCATGCGAGTTTCCGGGCTGTTAACAATTTTACCCATCGGGACACGCATCATTCGGGCAAGGATGCTTCACTTGCCCGCGCCGATAGTGTCAGCATACTGTAAATGGGATAGCTGGGCTACTTCTTGTGGCAATGGTGGCCGTTTGAGGGTAGACCTGAAAGAATCAGACTACCGAAGAACCAGCTGAATGGCGCATGGATAGGGCACGTCGCCCAGCTGGACACACACTGTTACCCCAAAAGTTACCCCTGTTTTATGAGTGCTGCCATATCTTCGGGGTATTTCGGTATCGGCCACCGGGTATACGCATACGCTCCTTTGCGTGGGAAAGGATGTACCACCCAATTTGGACAGCAAGGTCAGCAAACTCGGACCGACAAAGGCAGCAAATTTTCGCTGTAATCTGTCTCAAAACGGGGCCAACCTCACCGCGAGCTGGCGACGCAGCACCAAGCTGTCAACTTCGAGCGGCCGCCAGGGCCGGATCGAGAGCACCGCCAAGGCAACAAGGTCGGCCAACGACCGCAGAACGATCTGAAGGAAAGCGATCACGCGCTGATGATGCCATAGCCGCGTGTGTCTCAGTCATCCCGGATGGGCATGATCCAGTTATTGCGGAGCACAGCTTTAGCTACGACTGCTTTTCTTCCTCTTCCGATCGTGAAAAAACACGAGTCCAAGCCTATTTCTGCGACAGCTATCGCAGTTTGCCGCGCCCGAGAATCGGCCAAACGATCTCCGCCCGACCGTCGCGAGTGCCGATCATTTCCTCATGCAGATGGACTGTCGTATCCGAATAGCCCACAACAAATTCCAGCTTATCGCCGACTTTCAGGAAGTGGTTAGGTTGATCGAGCTCCACTCGCGCATGCTCGGCGGAGAGGTTGACAGACCGCACAAATTCGACACCAAGCGGCAGCGGCACTGCAGCGTCGCTGCTCATCGCCTTCTTGCCGGCGTCGCAGATGATCCGCCGCTCGTTCGGGCGGCTGATCACCGTGGTCAAAACGGTAAGCGAGTACGGAAGATCGGCATTGCATTTCGTGCGATAACGCACGTCGCTGAGGATTCCGCCGCCAGCTTGAATCTCGGTCACGCCAGGCAGGCGCGTGGTGAAGCGGAAGGTGCCCGTACCGCCGCAGCTGACGATCGCGATGGGAAAACCGGCGCGCCGCAGCGCATCTGCGGTTGCGGTGAGAGAGCCCACCGCGCGCTCGATTGTTGCTGCCTTCTCGTGTTCGTTCTGGATCTCGGTTGCATGCCCCTCCCAACCTGCGACGCCAATGAGCTCCAGACCAGGCAGCGCCTTGATCTTGTGCGCCAGCGCGATCGCCGGCTCGCCGGGCGCCACCCCTGCTCGACCCATGCCGATGTCAACCTCGATTAGCACGCGTAGACGTACGCCCACGGCACTCGCCTCGGCCGCGAGCGCGGCGACGTTGTCCGCGCTGTCGACGAGTACTTTGACCTCGGCATGGCGCTGCAACCCGATCAGCCGCGCAATTTTCGGCGCGCCGACGATTTGATTGGCGATAAGGATGTCGCGTATCCCCGCCGCGGCCATCACCTCCGCTTCGCCGAGTTTGGCACACGTCACTCCGATGGCGCCGGCGGCGAGTGCCTGGTGCGCGATCGCCGGAATCTTGATGCCTTTCGTATGCGGCCGCCAGGCGACCTTGCAGTCACGGCAGGTGGCAGCGATCTGCCTGATATTTCCCTCCATCACGGCGAGATCGACCAGCAGCACGGGGGTATCCAGGGCCATTTTCGTCTGGCCGACAGGTCCAAGCTGGCTTGTCATGGGTTCCTTTCGATAGTCATCGGATTCTGTGGCAAATTGCGCGCCCAGCCTTGAATATGGCGCCGCATGAAGGCGCGCAACCGCTCACTGCGAGGGTTAGCCAATAGCGTGGCAGGGTCACCTTCTTCAACGATCGCGCCATGGTCCATGAAGATGACACGATCGGCAACGTCATGCGCGAACTGCATCTCGTGGGTCACCACGATCATCGTCATGCCGTCACGAGCCAACTGCTGCATCACGCCCAGCACTTCGTCCACGAGTTCGGGATCGAGTGCCGACGTTACCTCGTCGAACAGCATCAGTTTGGGTTGCATGGCCAGCGCCCGCGCGATGGCCACTCGCTGTTGCTGGCCGCCGGACAGGCTGACTGGATGGGCATCGACCTTGTCGGCAAGGCCCACTCGCCCAATCAGATCTCGGGCAACGGCCTCTGCCTTCTCACGTGGCATCTTGTTAACCCGGATCGGACCCACGGCGACGTTACGCAGGACCGTCATATGCGGGAACAAATTGAAGCTCTGGAAGACGAACCCGATCTTGGCCCGCGCCGCGGCGATTTCCCGCTCGCTGCGGCGCACGCGCTCTCCGTTCGCCGCGATCCGATAACCGATCATCTCGCCGGCGACAGTGATCTCGCCGGCCTCGTATTCCTCGAGCAAGCTGACGCAACGCAGCAGCGTGGTCTTGCCGGAACCGCTTGGCCCGATGACCACCACGACCTCGCTCGGCGCCACGCTGAGCGAAATGTCCCTCAGGACCTGGGTCGTGCCGAACCATTTGCTGACGCCGCGGAACTCGACCATTGGCGCGACGGTGGCGTCGTCAGTGCGCATGGCGCATCCGCTGTTCGGCGTATCTTCCCAGGCGGGACAAGGAGTAGCAGATCACGAAATAGATCAGCGCTACCCCGAGCAGAATCTGGAATGGTGCGAATGTCCGCTCGACGATCTGGCGCCCGACCATGGTCAACTCAGAGAGCCCGATGATCGAGACGAGCGAGGTGCTCTTGATCAGCAGGATGCACGTGTTAATGAATGCCGGCGCCGAAAGGCGGACCGCCTGCGGCAGGACAACGATACCGAGGATCAGCGGCAAGCGCATGCCAAGACTGCGCGCTGCATCCCACTGCGCTCGCGGCAGCGCTTCAACCGCAGCGCGAAAGACCTCGGACATGAAGGCTCCGAAATAAATCGACATGACAAGGATGCCACCAGGAATCGGGGCCACGTCGATGCCGGAGTAGGGCAGTCCGTAGTACATGAAGAAAAGTAGCAGCAGCAGCGGAACGCCGCGCACGACATAAACATAAACGTCGACGGCGATGCGGAACGGCCACCGCCCGAACGTCCGGAGAAGTGCCGCCGCCAAGCCGGTTGCGCTGCTGAAAAAGGCCGTGGCGAGGGATAACTCCAGGGTCCTTTCCGCGCCCTGCAGCAGCAGCCAGAAATTGCTGATGAGAATTTCAGGGAGCATAAGGGTGTTCTAGTGCGCGATCGCGAACCGGCGCTCGAAACTCCGCGTGGCGAACGTGACGATTGACGTGATGACAAGATAGAAGAGCCCGACCATGATGAAGATCTCGTAAGTTGCGGCGGTACGCTCGCTCAGCATCTTGCCCTGGTGCATGAGCTCGCCAACGGCAATGGCCGACACGATCGAGGTATCTTTGATGATCTGGATAAACTGGTTGCACAACGGCGGCACGACACGCATGAAGGCTTGCGGCAATTCGATGAGTTCAAAGATGTCGCGACGGCTCATGCCGAGTGCCTTGCCGGCCTCGATCTGTGTACGGCTGACCGATTGCAGTCCGCCGCGGTAGATCTCGGCGATGTAGGCCGCGTTCTGCGCGGTGAGTGCTATCAACCCGGAGAGGAAGGCAGAAAGACCAAGTCCGATCATTCCCAAACCGAAATAGATCAGGTAGAGCTGCACCAGCAGCGGTGTGTTGCGCATGCATTGGACAAACGCACCGGCGGGCAGCGTCATGACTTTGCGGCCCGATAGCGCGGCAAGCGCAATCACCATCCCCAGGGTCAGCGCCGCGGTGATGGCCAGCCCCGAGAGCTCGAGGGTTATGAGAGTGCCTGCTAGCAGGCCGGGCAAGAACCTCGCGACGAATGACAAGTCGATCGACATGACAACCGGTGGGAACAGTAGCGGGACGACGCCACCAACGCCGCGTCACGGCTACTTGGGCTTGCCGATGTAGAACCTCTGCGGCGGCGGATCCTTGCCGAACCATTTGCGGAACAGATCGGAATATTCCTGGTAGCG
>PLYG01000074.1 GCA_003153335.1 Betaproteobacteria bacterium
GCAGAATACCGATCAGGAAGGTCGGCAGCGACACCCCGATCAACGAAATCGTCAGCAGCACCTGCGAAAACCACGAATTTCGTCGCAACGCCGTGTAAACGCCCATCGGGATGCCCAGAGCCAGTGCAAGGATGGCCGCAGTGAACGACAGCTCCAGCGTTGCCGGCATCCGCTCTTTGAGCAAGGTTGAAACTTTCCGCCCCTGCCGCAGCGACAGCCCGAATTCACCCTGGACCGCATTCCCGACAAAGCTGGCGAACTGGCGGTAAAACGGCTGATCGAGACCGAGGTCGTTGCGCAGGCGCGCCCGGTCTTCGGGCGTCGCGTCCTGGCCCAGCATCGAGGCCACCGGGTCCCCGACGAAGTTGAACAGGCCAAACGCCACGAATGCCACGGTCAACATGACGGCAGCCGATTGCAACAGGCGGCGGATTATGAAAGCAAGCATCGGCGGATCATGCCTAAAGGCTTAGGGGGCGTCAATGTGAATCGGGGTTTAGCCCGACTGCCACTCGGGAAATGGGGGACAGACCACGTTATTCCACTGCTCACCCGATTAAACGTGGTCTGATAATCATCTAGCCGGCCTCCCGCCGCCGTGGTGGCGGGGTTAAAGTGAGTTTGCGATGTCGCTTTAACCAACGGGAGACCGAGATGAAATATACCGGAATTGACCTGCATTCGAACAATTGTGTGGTGAGCGTGACGGACGAGGAGGATCGGGTGATAGCGGAGCGGCGGGTGCCTAACGAGTTGCCGAAGATTCTGGATTTGCTCAAGCCCTGGCGCGAGGAGATGGCGGGGGTGGTGGTGGAATCGACGTTCAACTGGTATTGGCTGGTCGACGGCCTGCAAGCGGCGGGTTACACGGTGCAGCTGGCGAACACTACGGCGATCAAGAAGTACGCAGGGCTCAAGCACAGCGGCGATGAAACTGATGCGCGGTACCTGGCGCACTTGCTGCGGCTGCAGATACTGCCGAGGGGAACCATCCTGCCGCCGGCGCAGCGCGCGGTGCGCGATCTGGCCCGCAAGCGCATGCAACTGGTACGTACCCGTACCGCACAGATCCTGGCCGTGGAGAACATCACGGCGCGTGAGCGGGGCAGCCGGATTACCAGCAATCAGGTGAAGCGGCTGAGCGTGGCCGCGGTGGAGCAACTGCTGCCGCCAGAGGATGTGGCACTGGCGGTCAAGGCCACCGTGGCGGTCATTGGCACGCTTAGCGCGCAGATCGAACTCATAGAAAAGCGTCTGCAGGAAAGGGTGGGGGAGCGCACCGAGTATGCCCTGCTCCGGAGCGTGCCGGGCATCGGCCAAGTGCTGGCGACCACGATTCTGCTGGAAACGGGGCCGATCGAGCGCTTTGCCGCCGCCGGCAACTTGGCCTCCTACGCGCGCTGCGTGGACAGTGTCCATAGCAGCAACGGCAAGAAGAAGGGGGAAGGGAACACCAAGAACGGCAACAAGTATTTGGCCTGGGCCTTCGTCGAGGCGGCCAACTTTGCCCTGCGCTATTGCCCGGAGGCCAAGCGGTTCTACGAGCGCAAGAAGACGAAGACCAACAACGTAGTGGCCATCAAGGCGCTGGCGCACAAGTTGGCGCGGGCCTGCTTCCACATGCTGAAGGAGCGCCAACCGTTTGACGTGGCGCGCTGCTTCGCATGAGTTACGACGGCGGCCAGCGAGCCCGGAGTGGGGGACTGGAGCGACAGCCACTTGGTCTGAATGGGACGCCGTGTCGCCGTCAGCAGTTTGCAGTACAAGCGGATCGCCCGCGACGTGAGCCAGCAAGGGATTGGGGCCGAAAGTTCGGCAACCACGGGTCTGTGATGAACCCCTTGGACACGCTGCGGCACCAACGTTCTTCTGGGGCGGCGCAGCCGCCAGAGCGCCCGGCAGTAGCATCGCCGTGCGCTTGATCCTGATGGGTGTCTGGCGCGATTCGTCGCAGCCATGAATCGAAGAAACGGGCGTGATCGGCAACTGCAACTGGAGTATAGAGAGATTGAAACCCGGCGGCTCGCGCCGCCAGGGAATTGTTTGCTCACTTGACACCGGCCGGCTAATGGGTGTCCCCTATTATTCAGACCAGTTCCTCAGCCCGATGACACGCTACCTGCTGGGCACCGAACGTACGCAATAGCGGCACCTCGTCAGCACACCTTGGAATGGCATGCGGGCAGCGCTGGTGAAAAGCGCAGCCGGAGGGCGGGTTGATGGGCGACGGGAGCTCACCCTTGAGGACGATTTTGGTGCGGCGGTGCGCGGGATCGAGCGACGGCGTGCTCGAGAGCAGGGCCAGGGTGTACGGGTGCCGAGGCGTGGCGAACAGCGCCTCTTTCGGACCCGATTCCACCAATTTGCCCAGGTACATCACCAGCACGTCGTGCGCGATGTGCTGGACGACGGCGAGGTTGTGCGCAATGAACAGGTAGGCGACCCCCAGCTCATCCTGCAGGTCCATCAGCAGATTGAGCACTTGCGCCTGGATCGACACGTCG
>PLYG01000435.1 GCA_003153335.1 Betaproteobacteria bacterium
CCCGAGGAGTTCACCGACCGGGCCCGCCAGTCAATGGCCAAGCAGGTCGAGGCCATGGTGGGGTTCATGGACGAGGGGGCGGAGGTCTTTGACTACGGCAACTCCATCCGCGGCGAGGCGCAACTGGGGGGCTACCCCCGAGCCTTCGACTTCCCCGGTTTCGTGCCGGCGTACATTCGCCCGCTCTTCTGCGAGGGAAAGGGACCCTTTCGCTGGGTCGCGCTCTCGGGCGACCCCGAGGACATCTACAAGACCGACGCCAAGGTCAAGGAAATGATTCCCAACGATCCGCATTTGCATCACTGGCTGGACATGGCCCGCGAACGGATCCAGTTCCAGGGACTGCCCGCGCGGATTTGCTGGGTCGGCCTGGGCGACCGGCACCGCCTGGGAATGGCGTTCAACGAAATGGTCGCCAGGGGCGAAGTGAAGGCGCCGATCGTGATCGGTCGCGACCATCTGGATGCCGGATCGGTCGCCTCGCCCAACCGCGAGACCGAGGCGATGCAGGATGGGTCGGACGCGGTGTCGGACTGGCCCCTGCTCAATGCGCTGCTCAATACGGCCAGCGGCGCGACCTGGGTCAGCATTCATCATGGCGGCGGCGTGGGCATGGGTTACTCCCAGCATGCGGGTGTCGTCATCGTGTGCGACGGCACCGCGAATGCCGCGAAGCGCTTGGAGCGCGTGCTGTGGAACGATCCCGCCACCGGCGTCATGCGGCATGCCGACGCGGGCTATGACGTCGCAAAGCGGTGGGCGCGGGAAAAGGGCTTGAAGCTGCCGAGCCTTTGATGCAGGACGAGGCTGGTGTGCCCCGCGAGCCGCCTTGTCCTTTCCAAATTTTGCAAACGGGAATGCCGGATGATTCGTCTTCTTTCCCCTCTCGCCTATCGCGTCCAGCCCTGGAAGAATGGCGGCGGGACCACCACCGAAATCGCCGTGCATCCCGAGGGCGCAGGGTGGGATGATTTTCTCTGGCGCGTCGGGATCGCGGACANNTTCCGGGAATCGACCGGTCCATTATGCTGCTCGACTGCCCTCCCGATTCGGGCATGACTTTGACTGTCGACGGGACCAGTGTCGAGATGGTCCAGCACGAATTCATTGACTTCACGGGCGAAGTCGTGACGCAAGGGCTTCTTCGCGGCCAGGCGGTGCGCGACTTCAATGTGATGAGCCGGCGCAACACCGTGCAGCACCGGCGGGGTTGGAAGCCCATCGTTTCGAGGGAATGGTTCAGGCTGGGCGGCACCGACTGGCGCGTTGTGCATGTCGCAGTGGGCGAGGCGCAACTGGTTGGTGCGGCTGCCACGCGCAACGTCGCCACCGGCGAATCGCTGATCGTCACCGGCGAAGATTCTCTGCACCTGCGGGGTGGAGCTCCGGGCGCCCAACTCGTTTGGGCCGTGTTCAGCCCGGCTGCCTGAGCGTCGCCGGCNNCTGCCCTTTCAGTCCGCCATGACCACCGAATTGACCCTGCATCCCGGCCTGCTTTCGCTCGATCAGATGCGCCAGGTTGCGCGCGGGTCAGTGCGGATCACGCTCGACCCGGCGTGCGCTGAACGCATTGCAAAGGCCGCGCAGACGGTAGAGCGCATTGTCGCGGCCGGAAAACCTGCATACGGGATCAACACCGGATTCGGCAAGCTGGCCCAGACGCACATCCCGGACGAACAGCTTGAAGCGCTGCAGCGCAACCTCGTGCTCTCGCACAGCGCAGGCGTGGGCGCGCCCTTTGCCGACCATGTGGTCCGCCTGATCCTGGTGCTCANNTCGGGCGATCTGGCGCCGCTCGCGCACTTGAGCGCGGTGCTGCTGGGCTTGGGCGAAGCCAGCGTGCCGGACACCGCTGTTTCATCGAGTGCGCAAAGAGGCCGAACCGAACCTGCGCGATGCGTCGTTCCCGCCACCGCGGCATTGGCGCGGGCCGGCCTCCGGCCTTTCACACTTGCTGCAAAAGAAGGCTTGGCGCTGCTCAACGGCACACAGGTGTCGACCGCGCTGGCGCTCTGCGGCCTGTTCGCCGCCGAGGACGTATTCGCCGCAGCGGTGGTAGCCGGCGCGATGAGCGTCGATGCCGCGATGGGCAGCGACACGCCCTTCGATTCACGCATTCATGCCTTGCGCGGCCAGCCGGGGCAGATCGCGGTCGCGTCGGTTTATCGCGCGCTGCTGGCGGGCAGCGCGATCCGCGATTCGCATCTGGTCGGCGACAACAAGGTACAAGACCCCTACAGCCTGCGCTGCCAGCCGCAGGTGATGGGCGCCTGCCTCGACATCCTGCGCCACGCCGCGGTGACGCTCGCGATCGAAGCCAATGGCGTTACCGACAATCCGCTGATTTTTCCGGACACCGGGGAAGTGCTGTCGGGCGGCAACTTTCATGCCGAGCCGGTGGCATTCGCGGCGGACACCCTCGCGCTGGCGATTGCGGAAATCGGCGCGCTGTCCGAACGGCGCACGGCGCTCTTGGTCGATCCCAGCCTGTCGGGCCTGCCGCCATTCCTGGTCGAAGAAGCGGGCCTGAACTCGGGCTACATGATCGCGCAGGTCACCGCGGCGGCGCTGGCGTCAGAGAACAAAAGCCTGGCGCATCCGGCATCGGTCGACTCGCTGCCTACGTCGGCCAATCAGGAAGATCACGTCAGCATGGCCACCTTTGCCGCACGGCGGCTCTCTGACATGGCGGAAAACAGCGCGCACATCGTCGCCGTCGAACTCCTCGCCGCGGCGCAAGGCATAGACTTGCGCGTGCCGCTTGTGACCTCGCCGCGCCTGATTGAGGCGCAGGCGGCGATCCGGCAGCGCGTACCGTTTTATGACCACGACCGGCTGCTCTCGCCGGACATCGAGGCCGTGGCAGCGATGGTTCGCGCCGGCGTCTTTCGCTCGTGCTGCGCGGCGCTGTTCGCCGATGAGATCAGCGCATGAGCGCACGAAGCTGGGATCTGCTCATTCGCCGGGCGCATTTGGCGACGATGAGAGGCGAGGGCTATGGCGCGCAGGAGGATGCCGCGCTCGCGGTGCTGGACGGCAGTATCGCGTGGATCGGTCGGGAGCGGGATCTACCGTCCGGCGCTGCGGCAACCGAGGAATTCTCCGCCGAAGGCCGCTGGGTGACCCCGGGACTGATCGACTGCCACACGCATCTGGTGTACGCCGGCAACCGCGCCAGCGAATTCGAATTGCGGCTCAATGGTGCGACCTACGCCGATATCGCAAAAGCCGGCGGCGGCATTGTCTCGACGGTCAAGGCGACCCGCGCCGCATCCGAAGAAGCACTGTTCACGCAAGCGGCGCCGCGCTTGCGCGCGCTGCTGGCTGAAGGCGTGACCACGATCGAAATCAAGTCGGGTTACGGCCTCGATACCGCCGATGAGGCGAAGATGCTCCGCGTCGCACGGCGGCTGGGCCGCGACTTCGCGGTGGACGTGCGCACGACGTTTCTGGGCGCGCACGCGCTGCCGCCTGAATTCGCCGGTCGCCCGGATGCCTACATCGACGCCGTTTGCAATGACATGCTCCCCGCAGTCGTTGCTGAAGGCTTGGCCGATGCGGTGGATGTTTTTTGCGACAACATCGGCTTTACGCCTGCGCAAACAAGGCGCGTATTCGAAACAGCGCGCGCGCTGGGCCTGCCGGTGAAGCTGCACGCCGAGCAGTTGTCGGACCAGGGTGGGGCACAGCTGGCGGCGGAGTACCAGGCGCTGTCCTGCGAGCATCTCGAGTATGTCGGCGAGGCGGGTGTCGCCGCGATGGCGCACGCAGGCACGGTCGCCGTGCTGCTGCCGG
>PLYG01000238.1 GCA_003153335.1 Betaproteobacteria bacterium
TCTTGGCCGGACAGCCCATGTTGATATCGATGATCTGGGCGCCGCTCGCGATGTTGTACAGCGCGGCCTCGGCCATCATCGCCGGATTGCTGCCGGCGATCTGGACCACTTTCGGTTCAACCTCACCCGCGTGGTTGCCGCGGCGAATGGTCTTTTCCGACCCCCACAGCAGCGAGTTCGACGCGACCATTTCGGAGCCCGCCATGCCCGCACCCATGGTCTTGCTCAACTGGCGAAACGGGCGATCGGTCACCCCGGCCATCGGCGCGACAATGAGGTTGTTCCTGAGCTGATAGGGGCCGATTTGCATAGTAAGAGGAAATGCCGCTCCGGAATTTTTATGGGGTCGACACGGGGAGCGGATTATAGCGCTTTTGCGTGCACGCTGGCGGCGCTAAAACGGTGAAAAATTCACACAGCGCGATGGGCGAGTTCCCGGTTGCGTCAGCGCAGACCGTTTAACATCGTCCGCGCAAACGCGCGCTTCAGCGGGGGAATGGAATCGAGGAGAGTGAGTCCCAACCCGCGTGGTCCGGCAAGCAAGGGATGGTCGCTCGCGAAAGCCTGGACCAGCCCATGGGTCATCCCCACGCCGGCCCAGCGATCGACGCGGCGCGCGTTCGCATAGGCAGCCAACTGCCGATCCGATCCGATATCGTCGCGGGACGTATCGAGCAGCAACTGCACCAGCGACCACACGTCGCGCAGCCCCAGGTTGAAACCCTGCCCGGCGATCGGATGCAGGGCTTGCGCCGCGTTGCCCAGAACGACCGATCGTTGTCCAGTGACCTGCGAGGCGAATTGCAGCGACAGCGGGAACGACTTGCGCAGGGCGATCGAGGTGAAAAGGCCGACGCGATCACCGAAATGCCCGTGCAGCGCGGCAAGGAACTCCGTGTCGTCCATCTCGAGCAGGGCGGCCGCGCGGGCCGGTGTCACGGTCCACACCAGCGCATAGCCGGACTCGAACGGCAACAGCGCGACCGGGCCGTCGCTGGTGAAGCGCTCGAAAGCCACACCCGGTTGCATCGCCGCGGCAGTGACCAGGCCGGTGACGGCATGCTGGTGATAATCGATCTTGCGACGGTGGATGTCCGGCAGCGCCTCGCCGCTGCCGTCGGCGACCACGACCAGGCGGGCGGCCTGGTCCTCGGTCTCGTCTGCGCCCGGGCCGCGCGCGGTCAGGTTCGCCTGGGCCGGCGTCGTGCGGATGGTTTCCACTGTGCGGCCGAAATCGACGGCGATGCCGGCACGGGCAAGCGCGTCATCGAGCACTGCCTGCAATTCTCCGTAACGGACCACGTATCCCAACGCCGGGACGCCGGCCTCGCGAGCGGTCAACTGGGCGAGCCCAAAGCCGCCCTTTTGCGAAATATCGATGGTGTCGATGGGCGTGACGCTCGCCAGTCGTTCCCACACCCCGATGCGCTCGAAGATCAGGCGCGCGGTGTGCGCCAGCGCCAGCGTCCGATCGCCG
Source organism: Betaproteobacteria bacterium (assembly GCA_003153335.1). Classification (GTDB taxonomy): domain Bacteria; phylum Pseudomonadota; class Gammaproteobacteria; order Burkholderiales; family Casimicrobiaceae; genus PALSA-1005. The sequence goes on from PLYG01000238.1 coordinate 1,478, forward strand.
GCACCCAACCCGCCAGTGGTGCGAGCGTCGAGCACGCGATACGTGAAGCCGGAATCGCGCAACGCCAGCGCCAGGCTGGCGCCGATCGGACCACCGCCTACAATCAGAAGGTCGTGCATGCGCAGATCGCCACCGCAGCAGCTTTTCAACAGTCTGCTAACGCCGGCACACCGCTTCGACATCTGCGACGCTCTTCGGTGTCTTGGCGGTGAGATTCTCATTGCCCGCCGCGGTGATCAGAATGTCGTCTTCGATGCGCACGCCGATGTTGTGAAATTGTTCCGGAACGTTCTCTGCGGGACGAATGTAAAGGCCCGGTTCGACGGTGAGCACCATGCCGGCCTTAAGCGTCTGCCATTGCCCCGTGGAGCCGCCGACCCGATAGTCGCCCGCATCGTGTACGTCCAGGCCCAGCCAGTGTCCTGCGCGGTGCATGTAAAACTGGGAATAGGCCTTGGTCTCGATCACGGCGTCGAGCGAACCCTTGCACAGCCCCAGATCGATCAGGCCTTGGGCCAGGACGTTCACTGCAGTGTCGTGGTAGGCATTGAACGGCTGGCCGGGCTTGACCCGGTCTATGCATTGTTGCTGCGCCTCCAGCACGACTTCGTACACCGCTTTTTGCGGACCGGTGAATTTGCCATTGACCGGGAAGGTGCGCGTGATATCCGAGGCGTAACTGGCGTATTCGCAGCCGGCGTCGATCAGCAGCAGATCGCCATCAGCCATTTTCCGGTTGTTCTCGCGATAGTGCAGGACGCAGGCGTTCGCGCCCGAGGCGACGATGGCGGAATATGCCTGCTCGCGTGCCCCGAAGCGCACGAACTCATGCAATAGCTCCGCTTCGACCTGATATTCATATTGACCGGGCCGCGTGCGTTCCATCGCACGGATATGGGCAAGCGACGAGATTTCTCCGGCGCGGCGCATCATCGCGATTTCATGATCGTCCTTGACCAGGCGCTGCGCGTCCAACAGTGCGCGTGCGTCATACACGACGCTTGGCGCCGAGACGCCGGTGCGCACCAGAGCGCGCACGCCGTTCAGCGCTTCGCTGATCGTCTGGTCCCAGGCGGGGCCGGCGCCCACAAACGTATAAATGGCAGCCTGATCCGCCAGCAACTGCGGCAATGCGGCCGTCAGTTCGGCGATGGGCTTCGCCTCGTCGAAGCCAAAGGTTTCGCGGGCGCCATCCGCGCCGTAGCGGTAGCCGTCCCAGATTTCGCGTTCCAGGTTTTTCTCCCGGCAAAACAGAATGCTCTTGCGTGTCTTGCCGGCAATCAGCACCAGTACCGCTTCCGGCTCGGCAAAGCCGGTCAGGTAGTAAAAGTAACTGTCGTGGCGGAACGGGTAGAGGCTGTCGCGGTTACGCGCAGCCTCATGCGCAGTGGGAATCAGCGCAATGCCTTCGCCCATGGCGGCGAGCAGCGCGTTGCGGCGGGCCGCGTAGGCGGTAAGGGCGTCATTGGCGATCATGAGGGCGGTACGGGGGGGTGTCACGAGAGAAACGCGATTATAGGCGATGCGCGAATTCGCCGCATCGGCTAACATTCGACCATGTCGATGTTGGCCGAAAATGAATCAGCAGCCCGCAGTCTGCACCAACGCAAAGCCTTGTTGCGCGCTGCGGTGCTCGCTGAGCGCGATGGATTGCCATTACCTGTCCGGAAGGAGCACTCGCGCGCAATCGTCGCCACGATCACTTCGCTGCCCGATTTTCGCGGTGCGGAGCGCGTACTGCTCACATCGAGTTTCGGCAGCGAGGTCGAGACGGGTGACCTGATCGCCCAGATCCTCGCCGGCGGCAAGACGCTGTTGCTGCCGCTGATAAACAAAGAGTCCCGGATGCTTGAACTCTATGAGGTCGCCGATCCCGAATCGGAGCTTGCGCGCGGAACCTATGGTATTGCCGAGCCCAGGCCGGAGCGCTGCCGACGCGCCTCCAATGGCGAGGTCGAATGGGTGCTGGTGCCAGGCGTCGTGTACGCCGACGACGGCTTTCGGATCGGCTATGGCGGGGGCTACTACGACCGGCTGCTCCCGCTTCTGCCTTCCGCCACGCCGCGCGTGTCCGCGGCCTTCCGGTTTCAGCTTCGGCCCGAGGTTCCGCACGGCGCGCACGATCAGAAGATCGATATAGTTGTTACCGAGTCGGGCGTTTACCGCGCCAGATCGTCCAGGGTGTGACGTGACGGCCCGGATCATCGACGGCGCTGCCGTCGCCCGTCAGGTGAAGGACGAAGCCGCCGTTCGGACAGCGGCACTGAAGGCGCGTGGAATCATGCCCGGCTTAGGCGTCGTCATCGTCGGAGACAACGCGGCCAGCCAGGTCTACGTGCGCAACAAGGTCAAGACCGCGCAGGCGCTGGGACTCTACTCGGAACTGGTCGCGCTACCCGCAACGGTGACGCAGGCCGAATTGATGGCAACCATCGCGCGGCTCAATGCCGCGCCGGAGATACATGGCTATATTGTCCAGATACCGCTGCCTGCGCATCTGGATGGCAAGGCTGTGATCGAGGCGATCAGCCCGTTGAAGGATATCGATGGCTTCCATCGCGAAAATGTGGGAGCGCTGGTATTGAACGACCCGGGCATGCGGCCCTGCACCCCTGCCGGCGTCATGCGCTTGCTGGAGGCTGCGCAGATTCCGGTCAAGGGTGCGCACGCGGTGATCATCGGGCGCAGCAACATTGTCGGCAAGCCGATGGCCATGCTGCTGCTGCACGCGGGCGCGACGGTGACCATCTGCCACTCGCAGACCCGCAACCTCCCGGGTTTCACGCGGCAGGCCGACATCCTGGTGGTGGCGATCGGCCGCGCGCGTTTTGTCACGGGCGATCTGGTCAAGCCCGGCGCTACGGTGATCGACGTGNNCGATGGCAAGCTCTGCGGGGACGTCGATTTCGACAGCGTCAATGCCGTGGCGGGAGCGCTGACACCCGTTCCGGGCGGCGTGGGGCCAATGACCGTTGCGATGCTGATCACCAACTTGATCGCAGCGGCCGGGCGCGGTAACTGAGTTTCTCTGCAGACCCGCTTTAGCCATGCCGACACACCGCACCGGATCCGATACCGAAGGGCTGACAGTCGGTGGCTTTCTTGACTCGATCATTGCCAGGCGCGAGCCCGGCGACAAACGGAAGGGGCCGGATCATCTGGCCAACCGGCAGCAGATCGCCTCGTGGCTGGACAGCTTGCCGCTCACCGAGCCCACGCGCGCGAAGGAAGCGGCATTCGCGCTGCTGCTCGAGCAGGACTCGCTGCGCCTGCCCTTTACGGTGGAGCGAACCGACGCGCTGTTTCATCTGGACCGGGGCATGCAGCCGAATCTGCTCAAGCTCGAAAGCGACTATCTGGTGGCGAAACCTGGCGGCGAACTCGAGCAGGTGTTGTGGCGTTCGTGCTCGGACCTGGGACGCGCGTTCATCGTCACGTACGAACGCGCGTTTACCGACAACCTGGAGCGGCTGGGATCGCGCCCGGCGTTGCAGACGCTGACGCTGGTTCTCGCGCGCATCGTCCATTTTCTCGCCTGGCAGGCGCGGTTGTGCGCATATCGCCGCGCCGACTGGATCCCCGGACGGTGGCAGCAGTTGCACCGGATGTACCGCAAGGCGCGCGCGTTCAACGTGCAATTGCACGAGGTCCCCGATTTATCGGACCCGGCGCGGCGGCGCAAGACGACGATAGAGAGCGAATATCTGTCGCTGCTGCTGATGTGGCGCCTAAACAGCGGCACCTTGAGCCGCACCGAGATCGCGCAGGCCTACTACTGGCTGCGCGATCGCCCCCGCCAGGTGCTGTTCGTCGGCACGCATCGGCCAGGGGCTCGTCTGGGTGTCGATCCGACGCAGCCCGACGGCCTGAAGCCGGTGGCGTATCTTGGAAGCGTCGCGGAGAAATTTCTGTTTGATTCGACGGTGCTGGCGGAGCCTTTGACAGCCACTCTCGCCCGGCTCGAAGAGCGCCAGCGCGCGGTGGTCAACGAGGTGGAAGGACGGCGGCTGCGCCAACAGATCGAACTGGTCGGCTACCTGATTACGCATTGGGTGGTCAACCGATTTACCGATCGTGCCGAGCGCACTGCGCTCGACCGGCGTGTCGAAGTCGCGGCCGGCTGGCCGGACATTGCGATGAAGTTGCGTTGGCTCGATCGGGCGCATAACGAAAGGGCTACCGACAAGGTCGACAAGTCCGCGCCTGCCCAGGCGCCCTCCCGCCTAGTCGCGGGCGCCAGCGATTCTGGACTCAGTCGGGGATGGGGACACGATGGACCGGACCGGCGTAGTACCGAATTGTGGATAGTGCGTGACGAGAGCGTCTCGGGCTGTCGCGTCGTATCGCCTGCAGGCAGGGGCGGGGAGCTGAAGGTGGGCGATGCGATCGCGCTGCACGATCCGATCACCGATCAGTGGGACGTAGCGCTGGTGCGCCGATGGAAGCTGGTCGGCGAGGATAGAGTCGAAATGGGTCTGTTGTGGTTTGGCCGCAATGCCAGACCCCTGAAGTTATTTCCGGTGTTGAGCGGGTCCCGGTCGGACGAGGCCAAGCCGGTGGACGGGCTGGGCGGCGAGCCCGAGAGTGGGAAGAGGGAGTTCCTGCTCGCGTTGCTGCCGGCTGCGGCGTGCGCCGACCTGCAGCGATCCTGGGAGCGCGCGGCGCCCTGGGGCAAGTCGGTCCTGCGCATAGAATCGATCGAACTCCCCGGCACCGACTGGTGCTGGGCCCGGCTGCGGGTTGTTGCCGACGAGCCTGGTGTGGCCGGCGCGCGTAGCGCGCAGCCGCCCACGGACGACATTACCGAGATCGAGATCACGGCGCCGCGCGAATAAAGCCGGTTTGCGACGGGCTGCGGGGCTATGTAATACCTTTGGTCTTCAATAATGGAAATCATTTCCGTATAATTGAAAACGTCAGAATCGTCACTGCGTTGGCCCGCCTTTCCCTCCATCGGGAATCCTTGCGCCAATCGTCGACCCCACCAGGAGAGCACTGACCTATGGACAGGAATTTAACCCAGGTTGCCGTCGGACAGGCTGCGCAACAAGACACCGATGCGCAGGAAACAAGGGAATGGCTGGATGCCCTCGAAGCCGTCATGGAGCGCGAGGGCCCGCCGCGCGCCCACTACCTGCTCGAGCGCCTGATCGATCAGGCGCGGCGCAACGGCGCCTATCTGCCTTACAGCGCCAACACTGCATATCTGAATACGATTCCCACCGGCGCCGAAGAACAGATGCCCGGCGATTTCGAACTGGAGTACCGGATCCACTCGATGGTCAGATGGAATGCCGTGATGCAAGTGTTGCGCGCCGGCCGAAAGGACCTCGAACTGGGTGGCCATATTGCAAGCTTCCAGTCGGCAGCGACCTTGTACGACGTGGGCTTCAATCATTTCTGGCACGCGCCGACGGACAAGCACGGCGGCGACCTGATATATATCCAGGGCCATTCGTCGCCGGGGATTTACGCCCGCGCGTTTCTCGAAGGAAGGTTCTCCGAAGAGCAGATGGACAACTTCCGGCAGGAGGTCGACGGCAAAGGTATTTCCTCGTATCCGCATCCCTGGCTGATGCCGGACTTTTGGCAGTTCCCCACCGTGTCGATGGGACTGGGCCCGCTGCAGGCGATCTACCAGGCACGGTTCATGAAATACCTGCAGGCTCGGGGCATGGCCCAGACCGAGGGCCGCAAGGTGTGGGCGTTCATGGGCGACGGCGAAATGGACGAACCGGAGTCGAAGGGCGCGATCGGTCTCGCGGTGCGCGAGCGGCTGGATAACCTGGTGTTTGTCGTCAATTGCAACCTGCAGCGTCTGGACGGTCCGGTGCGCGGCAATGGCAAGATCATCCAGGAACTCGAAGCCGATTTCCGCGGCACCGGCTGGAACGTGATCAAGGTGATCTGGGGTTCGTACTGGGATCCGCTGATCGCGAAAGACAAGAACGGCCTGCTGCTCAAGAGAATGGAAGAGGTGGTCGACGGCGAGTATCAGAAAATGAAATCGCGCGACGGGGCGTACGTTCGCGAAAAATTCTTCGGCAAGTATCCGGAACTGCGGGCGATGGTCGCCAACATGTCGGATGCCGACGTGTGGCGCCTGAACCGCGGCGGCCACGATCCGCACAAGGTCTATGCCGCGTATGCAGCGGCGGTCAAACATACGGGCCAGCCGACGGTGATCCTGGCCAAGACGGTCAAGGGTTACGGGATGGGCCAAGCCGGCGAGGGCATGAACGTTGCGCATCAGGCGAAGAAGATGAAGCTTGACGATCTGAAGCAGTTCCGCGACCGCTTCGCGATTCCCGTGGCCGACGAGCAGCTTGCCGACCTGCCGTATTACAAGCCGGACGCCAAGTCGCGGGAGATGCAGTATTTGCTCGAGCGCCGCGCGGCGCTGGGCGGGCCGCTGCCGCAACGCCGCCGCCGGACGATGTCGCTCGATGCACCCAAGCTCGAGACCTTCAAGGGCCAGCTCGAAGCGAGCGGCGAGCGCGAATTCTCGACCACCATGGCGTTCGTGCGCATNNTTCGGCATGGAAGGCATGTTCCGGCAACTGGCGATCTGGTCGAGTGTGGGCCAGTTGTACGACCCGGAAGACGCCGAGCAACTGATGTTCTACAAGGAAGACAAGCTGGGCCAGATCCTGCAGGAAGGCATCAACGAGCCGGGAGCGATGAGCTCCTGGATCGCGGCGGCGACCAGCTATTCGACGCATAACACGCCGATGATTCCGTTTTACATTTTCTATTCCATGTTCGGCCTCCAGCGGATCGGTGATCTGGCTTGGGCGGCGGGCGACTCGCGCGCGCGCGGCTTCCTGCTCGGCGGCACNNCTACATCACGTTGATGAACGAGAACTACGCGCATCCGGCCATGCCGGCCGGCGCCGCAGAGGGCATTCTCAAGGGCATGTATCAATTCAGCCACGCGCCGGCGGACGCCAAAGCACCGCGTGTCCAGTTGCTGGGATCGGGCACGATCATGCGCGAGGTCATCGCCGCTGCCCAGATGCTGGAGCAGGACTGGGGCGTTGCGGCCGATGTCTGGTCCTGTCCCTCGTTCAACGAACTGCGCCGCGACGGACTGGATGCCGATCGCTGGAACATGCTGCACTCGCTGGAAAAGCCGCGGCTCTCCTATGTCGAAGAGCAACTGAAGGATCGCGCAGGTCCGGTTATTGCCGCCACCGACTACATGAAAATCTACGCCGACCAGATCCGTCCGTTTGTGCAGAATCTGGGCAGGCGCTATCGCGTTCTGGGCACCGACGGCTTTGGCCGGTCCGATTCGCGCGACAACCTGCGCCGCTTTTTCGAGGTCAATCGCCAGTACGTGACGGTCGCTGCGCTGCGCTCGCTGGCCGAGGATGGCGCCATCAAGCCGCAAGTCGTGGCCGACGCCATCAAGAAATACGGTATCGATCCGAACAAGCCGAATCCGGTCACGGTGTAAGGGGGAGTTAGCATGAGCGCAATCGAAGTACTCGTCCCCGACATCGGCGACTTCAAGGATATCCCGGTTATCGAGGTGCTGGTGAAGGCTGGCGACACGGTCGCGAAAGATGACCCACTGATCGCGCTGGAGTCCGACAAGGCGACGATGGAAGTCCCTTCGCCCGCGGCCGGCGTGGTCAAGGAGATCAGGATCAAGCTGGGCGACAAGGTCAGCGAAGGCAGCCTTGTACTCACGCTGGAAGCGGCGGAAGCAGCACCTGCTTCCGCCGCGCCCGCGGACTCCTCCCCTCTCCCGCGGGGAGAGGGGCCGGAGGTGAGGGAGCTCGACCCACCACAATCGAAAACCATTGCCCAACCAGCTCCACCCGCAGCCACAGCATCGCCAGTTCCACCCGCGCCACCCACGGCCGGATCCACGGCGGCCGGCTATCACGCGTCCGGTCCCGAAAGCCATCCGATCGCACCGCCGGCGCGCATCGAAGAGGCGGGCTTTCAGAAAGCCCATGCGTCGCCTGCGGTCCGGGCATTCGCGCGCGAACTGGGCGTCGATT
>PLYG01000314.1 GCA_003153335.1 Betaproteobacteria bacterium
TGCTAAATGCCGTGCCAATAAACCAGATGCAACCCGGGGAAAAGCCGTTGTTGGCGCAGGACATAAGGTCTCTTCACTGCGAAGGTGAAACGGTCGGTCAGATCTCTGCATGCATATTTTCAATTTTGCGCTGGATCAGCGGCGCGTGCAACGGGCAGTCAGTTCCAGCATGGCATGGGCCCGAAGTGTGTGAATNNGTTCCCGGGTCGGTGATTTTCGCTGCTCAGTTTCGCATGATCACGCAAACCGGGGTTTTTCAACAGAATATGCCCAAAAGAGACGATCGATTATTTTCCTGATAGCAGTCGTTCGATCATGCTATTCCTTTGTAGACGCAATCAATCAATGCAAATATTCGATGCCGCTCGTTAATCATTGTGGACGGATTAGATTTGCTTGCGACGTGCATAAACCGTCTGGTCGAAGGGAGGTACCGAAACAGTTTATTACAAAGTCCATCAATGACCGGGTCCGCGAGGCAAGCCATACAGTCGTTTATTTGAAGAGTACATATTGGGCTTTGGGCTGCGTACCAATGCCGCTCACAAATGTTCCTGTCAAAAAATCATAGGTATTGCGACGTTGCAAGAAGGGAATCGAATGTCCAAAGCAAAGCTGGGTGCCGTCGCATTGGGTGCGCTACGGTCCAACGTAGCAACTCGTCGGTGGCCACTGGCAACAATTTCAGTGATCTCGACCAACCGCTTACTCCCCCTCCTGCTTTTGTCGGGTGTGCTGGTTTCCGGCTGCTCGACGGTCTCGCGACACTTTCCGACTGATTCGGGATCACTGGCTGCTGACCCCGTGCGGGTACTGGATAGGATGAGCTGGGGCGCCAATCCGTCGTCGGCGCGCGAAGTGATGCGAATGGGTATAGGTCAGTACATTGCCTCGCAACTCAAGCCCGACGCCACGCCCGATTTGCCGCAAGCGGTCGAGGCCCAAATCGCGGCGATGACCATCACGCAGAAATCGCTGCTGCCGCTCGTCGGTCAATTGGAGCAGCAACGCAAAGAGGCTGATACGATTAAGAGCGATGAGGACAAGAAAGCCGCCCAGCAGTCATATCAGCAGGAACTGACGAGGCTTGCCCGCGAAGCCTCGACCCGCGCCCTGCTGCGCGCGCTCTATTCGTCAAATCAGTTGCGGGAGCAGATGACATGGTTCTGGTTCGACCATTTCAATGTTCATCAATACAAAGCCAACCTGCGCGCGATGGTCGGCGACTACGAGGATCGCGCGATTCGCCCGCATGCTTTGGGCCACTTCCGGGATTTATTGCGCGCCGTAGTCTATCACCCCGCGATGTTGATTTATCTGGACAATGCCCAAAACGCTGCTGGCCGCATTAATGAGAACTTTGCACGTGAGGTAATGGAATTGCACACGTTGGGGGTGGATGGCGGGTATTCGCAACGCGACGTGCAGGAACTGGCCCGGATCCTGACGGGCGTCGGCGTGAACCTGGGATCCATCACGCCGAACGTGAAACGGGAGCTGCAATCGCAATACCTGCGCGACGGTTTATTCGAATTCAATCCGAACCGGCATGACTATGGGGACAAGCAATTTCTCGGACAGCGCGTTCAAGGCGCTGGGTTGAAAGAAGTTGATGAGGCGCTCGATCGGCTGGCCAGGCTTCCATCCACGGCACGTTTCATCAGCCGCAAGCTCGCTACCTACTTTGTTTCCGATGACCCGCCGTCCGCTTTGGTCGAACGCATGGCCGGCGAATTCGAACGCAGTGACGGAGATATCGCGGCCACCCTGGCAGCGCTGTTCGCTTCACCTGAATTCGCCGCTTCGCTTGGCGGAAAATTCAAGGACCCGATCCATTACGTGGTTTCGGCGGTCCGGCTCGCGTACGACGATAAACCGATTCTGAATGCCGGGCCCATGATCAACTGGCTCAATCGCATGGCCGAGCCGCTTCACGGCCGCCAAACGCCAGATGGATATCCGATGACCAGCGCAGCCTGGGCGAGTCCCGGTCAAATGGCCACGCGTTTCGAAATCGCCAAGGCGATCGGTACCGGGAGCGCAGGCCTGTTCCGCGGCGAAGCGCCGAGCACGGGCGAACGCCCGGCGTTTCCGCAATTGTCCAACGCCCTTTTCTACGGATCCTTGCAACCCAAGCTCTCGAAACCGACGATCGAGGCGTTGGACCAGGCCAACTCGCCGCAGGAATGGAATACCTTCCTGCTGGCTTCTCCCGAATTCATGAATCGCTGAGGCATCGAAAATGAATCGACGTGATGTAATCAAGGCACTCGTGGCACTGCCGACGTTGCCCATGGCAGTAAAACTCTATGCTTCGGGCCCGGTGCAACGTCCCCGCTTTCTACTCGTGTTCCTGCGCGGTGGTTATGATTGCGCCAACCTGCTGGTGCCGGTATCGAGCAGTTTCTATTATGAGAGCAGGCCCAATATTGCCATTGCCAAACCGAGCGCGGAGGCCACTTCGGCACTGTCGCTCGATGCGAACTGGGGGCTGCACCCGGTGTTGCGGGATTCCATCTATCCGCTATGGAGCGCCAGTCAGGTTGCTTTCGTCCCGTTCGCCGGGACGGACGATCTCACGCGCAGCCATTTCGAAACACAGGACTCCATCGAGCTGGGCCACGCGCTCGGGGGCGTCCGCAACTTCCAGTCGGGATTCCTGAACCGACTCGCCGGCGTGCTGAACAGCACCGAGGCAATCGCCTTTACCGACCAGCTCCCGGTAGTCTTCCGTGGATCGAAGCAAATTCCAAACATGGCGCTGCGTTCGATTGGAAAGCCGGCCATCGATACCCGCCAAAGCGCGATCATTGCCGCAATGTATCGTGGCACGCCCCTCGGGGTGCCAGTGAGCGAAGGCTTCGCGGTACGGGACGATGTCGCACGCGAAATGGCCGCGGAAATGGATGCGGCAAGCCGCAACGCCATTACCGCCAAGGGATTCGAACTCGAGGCGCGGCGCATCGCCAAGTTGATGCGCGACAAGTACGCTCTCGGATTTGTTGACATAGGCGGGTGGGATACCCACGTCGGCGAAGGCGGCGCGACGGGCTACCTCGCCGGCCGCCTGGATGAACTGGGACGCGGCCTGGCAGCATTCGCCGATGAGCTGGGCCCGCAGTGGGAGAATACCACCGTGGTCGTGATGAGCGAATTTGGCCGCACTTTTCGCGAGAACGGCAACCGCGGCACGGATCACGGCCACGGCTCGGTTTACTGGGTGCTCGGCGGAAGTTTGCGCGGAGGCCGCATTGCCGGAGAGCAGGTGCGGGCCGAAGCTGCATCCCTCTTCCAGAACCGCGACTTTCCCGTACTCAATGAGTACCGCCGCGTGCTCGGCGGCTTGTTCGCCCGAATATACGGAGCCAACGGCCCGCAACTCGAACAGGTGTTTCCGGGCGTGCAGCCAGTTGATCTCGCACTGGTGTGAACCCACCGGTGCGACAACTTCCCCAAAGACAATGTCGGCGTGCCTAATAGCGACGTCCTTAATCTGCAATGGGGCCACCGGCTACTGAGTCACTACCTACACAAAGCCGGTGTCGCTCATGAGGCCAAAGAAAACGCGGGGAACCACGATGGCCGAGCACGCGAGCGCTATCAGGTGGCGCTGCAGTGGATGGCGCAAATTTTAAGGCGGGACTGAGTCCGACAGTCGTGAACGCGGAATCTGCCCAGATCATGGTCAGGGGCAGGCGAGCGGCGGCGCCAATGCAAGGCTAGCCAATGACCGGCTCGCGCGAACGCGATCCCGCTGGTCAGTTGGGGCTGCAACTGAATTATGCCTACGAAAATACGACTACCCACATCGTGGAAGCTACATTTTTTGCACAACGACTGCAAAAGTTGTTACCAAGTAATTCAGTAGTTCGAACCCATTTTCCGATGCTGAAGCTTGGCAGGTTCTCTATTTGTTCAATTAATCAGCGCGATGTCCCTACAGAGTAAAGCTTGGCACGATTGATGCTGTCAGTATGTTGCGGCCGTTCTTGCAAACGGTCGACGAAGCGACGACTTGATCCCCACTTCGCATAAGAGGAAATCATCTTGAAAAAAGTAAGCAATCTGGCGATCGCCATACTAGCGGCTGGTAGCCTGGTGGTCCCGGTTCAAGCTGCGGTTACAGCGACACCGCTAACCTCGATTGTGACCACCGAAATCTCGGCCGCGCAGTTGGCATGCGCGCAATTGCAGTACGATCAACTGCTGCTTGCTATGAGCCGCGCGACCAACGATGCGGTAGGTGTTTCGGCCGACCTGACCGTGGTCAAAGCTGATCAGGCTGCCGCGCAAAGCGCTAACCAAGCGTTGCAAACTGCCGCTGGCGCGTATCTGACACTGGCACAGGGCGTGTTTTCAGCTGCTGACACGGCATTTGAGGCTGCGTTCGTCCAGCTCAAATCGGACGCGACCAGCAACCCCGGCGCAGTGGGCAGCGACAAAGCGGCGATACTATCCAGCTTCTCGGCCCTTAACGCCGCACAGGCGCAGCTGCAAGCGAATCGGCAGGCGCTTGCGGGCGCCGGAGCAACCGAACCCTGCGGTCATGGACCGGACGGGAGCCCCAGCGGATCGGCTGGTGCAACGCGGCGCAATTGATAGTGTATCCACGGCTGAGACGCTCTCAGCCAGAGACGACACACCATTGTCGGCGTGTGCTGTGCTTTCGTCATGCCAAAAGACTTCGGACATTGAGCTCGATCGTCATGCATGTTGGCCTCGTGCAGGAGCCGCAGGTAACCACAACCGGTTGTACAAAAGACCTTCACCGAGTGGTTGGGCGAACGTGAGTATGCACAGCTTCCTGGGTGGTGCATTGATTGGGCTCACCATCGATCTGCCATTCGTTGCAGGTATCGACATCACCGACGCTGGGCTTCAGAGCGGTTTGTTGCTCTGGGGGGCGCTCGCGCTGGGGGTTGCCGCACGTCACTTTGTCTCGTGCCAAGTAGGGCGCGCTAGGAGGCGCGAGAATGTCCTGCGGAACTAATTATATGCAGTCAAGCGGTATCTCTTGTCCTCCCGAAGTCACGCGCAGAGGAAATCTTAGCTCCCTTTTAATCTAAGCAAGATTGCGTTTACAATTGGCACGACACATTAAATTAGAGTCGCGCTGCGCAACACTGACTGCGACCTTTTACCCGTTCCTGTGGAGACATCGCATGCGCCACGCGCAACGTTCCGGCCCCGCCCGTCGTCTCATGCACCGCATGGCGCACGCCGGAACAACCCTGCTTATCGGGGTCGCGTTGGTGGCCTCGCCGCCATCGCGAGCGGGCGGGGGACCTCTTGGCATTGACCACCAGCTGTCTTACGACGGCAGCGGCATCTGGAAGCGTAGCACCCAGCTCGCCTTGCTTGACTCCATGATCGTGGGGGAAATCAGCTGCGGACTCTGGGAAGGCGGCGAAACGCGCATAGGCAAGACGTGCTGGCAGTCGATAGACGCTTCGCTGATTGCTGGCGTGTCGGCGACCGGACTAAAGTATGCCTTTACACGGGCGCGGCCCGCTCAGGGAGGCGACCCGAATGCGTGGTTCCAGGGCGGCTCGCATTACAGCTTTCCTAGCGCTGAGGTTGCCACCGTGAGCGCGATCGTCATGCCGTTCATTTTGGAATATGGCGACCAGCAACCGATGGTCTGGGCGCTGGAGGCGCTGCCGCTCTATGATGCGATCGCGCGCATGAAGGTGCAGGCGCACTGGCAGACCGATGTCCTGGCCGGCTTCGCGCTGGGCACCGCCTCCGGGTATTACGCGCACCACCGGGACAGCCCGCTGGTGCTCAGTGTGATGCCGCACTCGGTCTTTGTCGGTTTGCGCCGCACCTGGTAACAGATATCACCCGGCCTCGGGTTCGTCCTGCCGGAGCATCGCATAACGGCCGTAAACCAGACAGGTCAGAAATAGCCTATTCGACGTGCATCCGGAGTTATCGATGTTGGGGACCAGCTCGGTGCGGGAAGGAGAGCACCAGTTGATGGTGCCGCGTAAGCCGGAACTCGTGGCGCAGGAGAGGGCAGCATGAGTCGCAACAAGTTCACGTCGGCGGATGACGCAGTCAAGCTCATCAAGGATGGCGGCATCGTTGCGTTGATCGGCGGTGACGTTGGGCTGCTGGCACCGACCCGAAACTATTAGGAGGAAATGATTATGAATTGGGAAAGGGCTATTTCGTTTCTTGCAGGAATTTTCTTGGTGCCATGAAATCGACTACAGTCCTTGCTGCAGATGAGCAATTGTACGGGACATGGCGGCTTGTCAGCTTTACAAGAACAGTTTTGGCGACAGGTGAAACGACGGACATTTTCGGAAAGTCACCATGTGGCTTCATCAACTATGGCCGGGATGGTCGAGTGCTCGTTGTGTTCGTCAGCGACAAACGTCCAAAGTGCGCTGATCTGGCCAAGACGACGGATCAAGGGCGGGTTGAGCTGTTTAAGACCACGGTTGCCTACGGCGGAACCTACACCTACGATGGAAAGACCATGAAACATCACATCGACACTTCTTGGAACGAAACCTGGACCGACACCGACCAGGTGAGGGGGGTTAAGTTTGAAGGGAACAGGCTTATCCTCAGCACGATCCCAGCGCCAAGTGCGGTAGATGGCAAGCTCGTGACTGCTGTCTTGACTTGGGAAAGGGTCCAGTAATGCTCCGTCCCCCACAAGCTTCTTTGGTAGATTCAGCTTCAACCTTTCGCTGATCGGGTTGGCCCGACGCGTTGGGTGAGTGGTCCCCAACCGACAGTGCAGACGAATCAATACCGGCCCTCAACTGACCCCGGCACTGCAGTTGGAAGGACCCACTCGGAACGTTGCGATCACGCCCGCAAATACGCATTGCTACTGACGAACTACAATGCGATTTCACCCATTGCATTGGGCAGCGGGGAGGTTGGAGGTTCAACTCCTTTCGTCGGGCCCCGGCGTGGCTTGCGTATCGGTGATCGTTTCAGCAACTATCCCGGTCAGTCTGTCGCGGGTGCATGCCGCAAGCGCAGCGTGCTGAAGGCGCCAGCCGCTGCCGCGAAGCAGGCTGCCAGTGCCAATGCGATGACGGGTCCGCGCCCATCGTGGACGTTTGTGGAACTGAAGACGATGGCTAGCAACGCCGCACCGACGGTCTGCCCAGTCAACCGTGCCGTACCCAGCATGCCGCCGGCGCCGCCCGAACGGTTGCGGGGCGCGGTTGTGACGATGGTGTGATTGTTGGGCGACTGGAACAGGGCGAAGCCGATGCCGCATAGCGCCATGCGCCAGACGATGTCGGCGTTCGCCGGTTGCGCCGGCAAGGCAGCAAGCAAAGCCAGACCCGTCGCCAGAATGCCCAGACCAATCCCGCCGAGCAGCCCGTCCGGATAGCGACCGATCATACGGCCCACGATCGGCGCCACAACCACGATGGAGAGCGGCCAGGCCGTGATCAGCAGGCCGGCTTGCAGCGGCGAGCGGCCGTAGCTGTCGAGCATCAGGAATGGCAGTGCGATGTACGCCAGCATCTGCGCAGCGAAGCTCGCTACCGAGGTGCACATCGACAATGCAAACACGGGGATGCGCAGCAGGTCCACCGGAAACAGGGGCACACGCTGCTTCAGCTGTCGGCGCAGATAGACCACACCGATTAGAACGCCACCCACCAGCATGGCCACGCCGCCTCCGAGGTCTAAAGACGTCGCGGAATTGCCGGAGCTGATGCCCAGCGCGGCGGCCCCTAAGAACACCAGGCTGAACATAAGCGCGTTGAGCAGCACGTCGAGCCACGACAGCCGCGCACTCGACGGTCGCGTCGCAAGATTTTGTGGTAGTGCGCGAAACCCCAACCACAGCACTGCCACGCCAAGCGGCAGGTTGACAGCAAACAGCCAGGGCCATGACGCAACCGACAGGATACCGGCGGCTATCGATGGCCCGGCGACCGAGGCTGTAGCCACCACTACCGAATTGATCGCGATACCGCGCCCGAGCATGCGCTGAGGGTAGATCAAGCGCACCAGCGCCGCATTCACCGACATGATCCCGGCCGCGCCAAGCCCTTGGATTGCGCGCGCCGCAGCCAGCAGTGGCAGCGAATCCGCCAGGGTGCATCCGAGTGACGCAGTGGTGAAAAGCACCAGTCCGCTCAAATACACGCGCCGATACCCTGCCAGGTCGCCCAACGTGGCACAAGGCAGCAATAGGGCCAACGTGGCGACCTGGTAGGCGTTGACGACCCAGACCGCCTGCCCGGCGCTGGAATGCAGATCGCGGGCAATGGCCGGCAACGCCAGGTTGACGATGGTGCCGTCAAGCACACACAGCGCAATGCCGAGAATGATGACAACCATTGCGCGGTAACGCGCTGGAGGAGGTAGACCGTCCTGAACAAGCATGGATACCTTGAGGTGAAGACCAGTAAAGTTGCCACAAGCGGCATAGCAGGAGAAATGATAATTAGCGCGGACAAAATAGCCTCGCAAGAATCACCATTAATGTACGTTGATGAATTGTTGACGGTTTCGAACTCGGCGAGCTGCCGATTGAAAAGAAGGTCATCATCAGTGCAACATGACAATGTGCGTGATCAGCCTATTCCTGCGCACTAATCTCTGCTTGGTGAAATGTGAAATGTCTTGATTGCGTTCATGCTGTTCAGTCTCCCGGCAAGAGTTCGAACATTGTCTTGCGAATGGGTCCACAAAATCATTTCGTAAGTGAAGCACTCGCTTGCGGTGTCGAGGCTATACGACAGCTCGGTCAGGTTAAACGCGTGTTCGCTGAGCAATTCCCGCAAGCCGGACTCCGGCAAGATCGCATCGCGCGCAAATCCAATCTGGACATGCAAGTAATGCTGCGTCGGCATCCGATCTTCCAATGGGCGAAAGGCGGAGAGCAAACCGACCGTCAACAGCGCCGCCACGATACCAAAAGTGAGGAGACCGGAACCAATCAAAATACCAATCGCGGCCGTCACCCAGATCGACGCGGCAGTGGTCAGCCCCCGCACGGAGAAGCCCTCTTTGACGATCACACCCGCGCCAAGAAAGCCGATGCCAGTCATGATGCCTTGTACGACCCGAGTCGGGTCGCCCATGATCAGTCCCTGAGAGCCAGTAGCGGCCCACTCTCCAGGCAAAGCGGTAGCAGCCATCAACATTGATGAGGTCACGCACACTAACGCGTAGGTACGAAATCCGGCGGCGCGCCCGCGATACGTGCGTTCGACCCCGATCATTGCCCCCACGGCTAGCGCGACGAACAAGTGACCACAGGCTATCCACACATTCATTAAACAAGCGTATCACAGCGGCATTTAGACGTGAGCTCACCGACTGGAAAAGTTCGGCCGTTTTGAAGTGTGGAAAACGAAGACTCCGGCACCACCCCTTGGAAGGACCCACTCGGAACGCCGCAATTCCAGGTGCAATAGCGATGTGCAAAACGGGGGCCGGACAAGGTCTCGACGCTGCCGGAATGCTGAAAATCTGAAATCCTGAAAAGCTGCCCGCCGGGGTCCACGCAGCTGCCCCTCAACTACGCACTCAGGTTCGCAGAATTTCAGGTTTTCAGTTTTCCAAGACCACGCACTTCGCTGCGCAATTCGGGGACCCATCGACGCACCCGACGCCTCGATCGTGCCGACGCCCCCGGAACCCCGACGTTTCACGCAGGGGACCGCGCCGGGCACCCGAAGGGGGTCGCCATCACCGCGCCCCAAGTGCCCCGAGACGGCCCACTCTGGATCCCCGGCGGGACCGTTCGCGCCGCCCGCCGCCGACCCGACGATGGCCCCCTTCGATGCGCCGACGCACTGGCACTGCGCCACAGCTATTTTCGCTTCAAGTACGCTTCTACTTTCGTTGCAATGGGGCCAACGGAACCGACAGCGGAGACGAGTTGCGCTTTCGTGCATCCGAATTTCGCCGTCCAGTAACGGATCTCTCGGTCGTCGCTCATGTTGATGCGACCGGGATCTGCCGGGACGAGCTTCGTTTTGTCGTCTGCCATAACTCATTCCTTCGTTCTTGGTTAGCCGCAACTTGGTGTGCGGGCGGCAGTGGGCTGGCGTAACGCTACCTCTAGCTCTCCCCGCCCGCCAGCTGTTCCAACCTCGTCGCAACTTCCCTCTTCCCAAGTCCCCGCAGTGCAGCCAACTTCGCAATCTGCTCAGCCCGCGGACGTGCCTTCTCGGATTCCCAGTTGTAGATCGACTGGGCACTGACCCCGAGGAGCTTCCCAAAGTCAGCCGCTGACAGATCAAGCCGTGAGCGCTGTGCCTGGAGTCCTTTCGCGGAAAAGCGCGAGGTCTTCGTATTCGCGTCAACCTTCACCGACGCCGCGCCGATAACCTTGCGCGAGAGAATCGCGACTTGCCGTTCAAGCTGTGCCACGTGGCGTTTGAGGGAGGCAACTTCGTGACGCATCTGCGTGGTGGACTTCTTGATTGGTTCGATCTGCTGACGACATTCCTTGCGGGACAGCCTGACGATTTCTTCGTTTACTACGGTTCCAATCTTTGACATGCACTTCCTTGGTTCGATGAATGTCTGCTACTTTACCAAATCGGATGAGTGAACTGAGCCCGAATGGGCTGAAGCCTGAATGGGTTGTTGACGCCGGCAATCTGACCCCGGCACCGCACCCGGAAGGGACCTGTCTCAGGCCAGCGCAATCCTACCCGCAAGAACGGCCTGCAACTATCGGCTAGTCCGGTCGTGTTCGGAGCGCAATGGCGATGACGTAAGAGTGATCGGGGTGGTACGAGTTTCCGGCAAAACCAGTGTGCAAGTGTGAATTCCACGCAAGCGAAACTATACCGACCTCTCAAAACGCCAAAAGGCCACCCCGAAAGGTGACCCGCGCGTGAGCAAATAGGGACTCCCCACCCGACAATTCAGCCGAACCAATACCGAACGCTGAAACGTGACTCCAAGCTGCGGTAAACAATACCGAACGTTAAATAGGGAAAGTGGCGGTGGTGGGCCGTGAGTGATTCGAACACTCGACCTACGGATTAAGAGTACGAGTCACTCCGGCTTTGATGGATTTCAAGGTCAAGAATTTGCACAGATTTTCTTGGGCGCGTCGTGCCTTGCCTCCGAAACCGAACCTATCCCGAACCCCGTTTCGATGGCTGCGGAGTTTTCACGGCGGAACCCGAACAGGATCATCGAGTTGCGCGAGTTTCCGACCGACCTGGCCCCGAACGATGCAACTTGGACCAGCTCCGTTGGGGACTGGAGCCGCCGAATCACTCATTTCGTGCATTTCCATACTGGCGCCGTGAAATTCGCGCCTAAACCGCGCGACGGAATGGTTCAACAGCCGGGGGCGGCCTTTTGGACGCCAGCCACAGATCCCGTTTTGTCTGTCCGGCAAGCCACGATTCCGGTGTCGTATTGGTCAGCAGGCCGATCCGAATGGCCATATCGGCCGAGATCGACGAACGACCGTTGAGAACACGAGACAACTGAACGCGAGAGACGCCGAGGCGCCTTGAGACTTCCTCTATCGTCATCCCATCGGGCAGAAATTCCCTGAGCACCTCGCCCGGGTGCGGGGGGTTAAACATGCGTGCCATAGGTCTCTCCTAGTGATAATCCTGGTAGTTCAACAGGATCGCGTCGGTACCATCGAACGTGAAAGTAAGACGCCAGTTTTCGTCCACCCATACGGCCCAATGCCCTTTCAGGTCGCCCTTGAGCGCATGGAGTTTCCAACCGGGCGCATCCATATCCCCCGCGTTGGTCGCGTCAGCCAGTCGGGATAGCATCAATTGCAAGCGTCGTTCATGCTTGGCCTGGATACCGGACCTGGAGCCCTTCTCGAAAAATCGTTGCAACCCTTTATGTTGAAAGGTTTTGATCGTAATTGAATTGTATCATGTAACGCTACCGTTTACAGACCCTGTGCTTATTCCTCACCAATCCCACAATTCTAGATGAAGCCTCCCGCTCTTTGCAGTCTTGCATGAAGCGACCAGAATGACTACCTTTCAGTGATGCACGACTTCGTTCTTCTGGCGACATATCTGCTTGTCACGTTGGCGAAATTGCTCCGTCCGGGAGGCGTGCGCGCCGTTGCCGCGGAATCCTTGGCGCTCAAGCATCAGCTGCTGATTTGCAGCCACTCCCGACAGCGTGCCCCGAACCTGACCACCCTCGATCGACTTGTACTCGGGCTGACGGCCCTGCTCATGCGGCCACATCGGATTCCGAAGCCGGCTCCGGTGACAACGGCCTTTCCTGGTTGACCTTCATCGCGCAGACCAAGGACAGCCTGTGGAGCGTCGACCTGTTTCGTTGCGAATCGATCCTGCTGCGCAGCTACTGGGTAATGCTGGTCATGGATGTGTTTACCCGCCGCATCGTCGGCTTCGGCGTCGAGCGTGCCGACATTGATGGCGTCGCCGTGTGTCGGATGTTCAATCGCGCCATCGCTCGCCAGCCATTACCGAAGCACATCAGTACCGATCACGACCCGCTGTTTCGCT
>PLYG01000560.1 GCA_003153335.1 Betaproteobacteria bacterium
GCATCGAAGCCGATTGCAAGGCGCTGGCCGAGGCGGCGCTGGTGCGCTTCGGCCGCATCGACGTGCTGGTCAACAATGCGGGTGTTTCAGGCCATGCGCGGTTCGAGGAAGTCACCGACTTCAAATGGTATGAGGACATGATGCGCGTGAATTTCATGGGCTCGCTCTGGTGCACCCGCTACGCGCTGCCTGCGATCAAGGAATCGCGGGGCCTGATCGCAGGAGTTGCGAGCCTGGCCGGCAAGATCGGCGTGCCGGGACGCACCGCGTATTCACCTTCCAAATTCGCGCAAGCCGGTTTTTTCGAGGCACTGCGCGCCGAACTCATGGGCACCGGCGTGGACGTGACCGTGGTGTTTCCGGGCGTGGTGGCGACCAACATCCGCGTTCACGGTTACGGCCCGGACGGCAAGCCAGCAGGCAAATCGGGCCTGAAGGAAGAGGACGCCATGTCGACGGAAGAATGCGCGCGCCAGACGATTGCGGCGCTGCGCGCACGCAAACGCGAGTTGGTGATGACAGCAAAGGGAAAACTCGGTCTGTGGCTCAAAATGATTGCACCGAAGATAGTCGACAGGATGGCGCAGACGGCGGTCAGGAAAGACGGAGAGTGACCATTGTTTCGGGACAGATCAACCGCTTTCAAAGTCGGTGAATCAAAGAATCAAAGGGGCCGTGGTCGATTAAATGTGAAAATTAATCGACCACGGCCCCTTAACGTACTCAAATTGACGCAACTCATAGCGACGAGCAATTCCGCCCAATAGATTGCTCTAGCCCATGGCGGAAACTTGTACCGCCAGCCTCACCGCGGTATAGTGCATAAGGTACGCATGCAATTCGCGGAAAGTGTTCCATTTCTTGTTGCTGTTATCTTAAAGGGGAACAATATGCAAAGCTCATCCCGTCGAAACACCTTGCCTTTTCACGGCACTCTTGCGCTCTCACTCTTGCTTGCCGGCAACGAAGATCTGGCGCAGGCGGCGGTCCAAATTACGCTGGACTCCCCTGCCTTAGCAACGCCGATACCGCTGTGGGCCACAGGCTTGCTCGGCTTGATGCTGGCCCTGCTGGGTTATTGGGCCTTGCGCGCGCGGCTGCCCGCCAATCTGCATCGCTTGCGCGGTTGGCCTTTGCTGGCCATTCTGTCGATGGCATCGCTGGCCGCTGTCAGTTCGGGCGTGTGGGTCAGTCGCGCCTATGCCGGCGCTGATACTTCTATTAGCCTCGTTGGGATCGTGACGGTTGACCCCGGTGTTGTGCTGGATCAGGACATTCCGGTGAACAACAGCACGGGGCAAGCGCACACGATCACTTCCGTCACAGTCAGTGGTTTTGTACCAAAAGACGCGGCAGTTCCTAAGGTAGCGTTACTCTCTGACTTCATCTTGGTCCCACCGACGACGCACTCCCCGCAATGCGTGGCCGGGCTCCCTATCGCTGCGAGCGGGATAGTATGTTACGTAAGGGTGGCGCTTACTGCGTGAGTTGCTGGTTTGGTACTCGTTCCCGGCGGCCAATGCTGGGTCAGAATCAATGTGGACTGACCTTATCGCCCCACCGAAAACAAGCTGGCGTTGTTGATGGCGTACACCCTCCCATCCGGCCCGATGGCGGTGGGGGTGTAGGATGATCCCCCCAACCCACCGTCCAATGGAAGACGCTCCGAGAACGTGTTGGTGGAAAGATCCCAGCGATAGAGAAAGCCGTCCTCACTGTTCATCAGCACCGACCGGGTTAAGGGGTCCACCGCGGCGCTGTTGATGCACCATTCCGCCACACCCCCTGGGTAGTCCGGATCCGCCGTGACTCCCAGAATAGTAAGAATCTCCTGCATCACGGGGATGCCCGAAATCATATCCGCTTGACCTTGGTTTGGATCCAGCAGGGCCATGCGATGCTTTCCATCGCCGGTTCCGGCTCCGCCGTAGTTGTTGTACTTCGTCACCAGGAGGTAGGTGGAGGAACCCGTATAGGAGGGCAGCATCGAGGCCGGCAGGATCGAGGCCGTGGTATCCCATCCGAAGGACCCCGGCGTCTTTGTCTGGCTCAGCGTGGCGTCGAAATGCAGCAAGTAGCCGCGCAGATTGTGCGCGGGCCGATTGGATTCGAGGACACCGAAGAAGACATCTCCATCGGGACCCACGGAGGGCGAGGAGGTGCCGTTATCGTTAAGGGTGGCGGCCACGCCCGTCTTGGGGTCGTTCAGGGCGATCTTGGACTTGAGTGCCAATGTGGTGCTGTCCAGGGCCAGCAGGTAGCCGGTTTGCCGTGCCACCGCCTCCCCGAGGGAATTATTGACCGCCACGTAGAGGGTCTGAAGATCGGGAGACAGGGCCGGAGCGGAGTTCATCACAACTTTGGAGACGCTCATATCCCCCGACGCAGCCGCCGCGCCAATCCAGGTGCCAGTCCCATCCGGGGCGATCCGGGCGATGCCGCCGGCGAGGCCTGCGGGGTTCGTTCCCGTGGCGATGAAGCCAAAAAACACGTTGCCTTGGGTATCTGTCGTGAGCGGCGTATTGATGAAAATACTGGAGTCATAGATGGCCGGCGAGGCTGCGTAGGCACTCGACCCGTAGAACACGGCCGTCTGGGTCGCTCCCGTCGCCGAATCCACATCATCCCGGTAGATCAGTTTGCCGCCCGCCCCGGGGGCATAGACCCGATTCCCTAGGGTGAGGGCGAGGTTATAACTGGGCGTCCAGTTATGGGCTGGAAGGATGTAATCGCTGGTCGCCGACCACACCAGGGCACCGCTGTACCCCGATCGGGCTTCGAACTTGAAACCGTCCGTAACCCCCGTCTTCACCGGCACCACGAGGGTGTTCTGGGACGTGATCACCGGAGAACCGTAATGTATGAACAGGGCCACCCCGGCCTCGGACCGAGGAGCCAGATCCACCGGAGTCGACCATTGAATGCGGACGAGGGGCTGTGTCGCGATCCCCCCTAGTGCAGAATGTTGGGCATCGCGGCCAAAACCCCACCAGGCGAGGCCATTCGGTGGAGGTACGACGCCGCCGCTGTTGCCGCCCCCGCAACCCACAAGTCCTCCCACCAGAGCGATCACGAGGGGCACCACGATCCCCGCCAGGGATAGCGCACGCTTTCGCTTCATGTGCATTAGACAACCTCAAAGGAAATCATTAAAAAATTAGAGGGGCCGCCGAATATCTTCTCCGCGCATTGCGTCGATTAGACAGGCGCCCCCCGGTTGAGTGCTTAGAACTTCACAACATTATTCCGCATCGTAGCGCGACATGCGCGCCACGTCCACGCGGTACGCGCGATGGAATCCGCCCGAGAACATGCGCGCGGCGCACGCTATGCCTTCAAATGAGCTTAAGGTAGCGCCCTTGGGTGCTAACCGACCGCAGCGGTGGCAGTTGAAATTCGACCTTGAGGCTGCGAATCAAAGGGGCCGTGGTCGATTAAATGTGAAAATTAATCGACCACGGCCCCTTAACGTACTCTCAAGCGATGGCGGACTTGCGGGTAACCGCCAGCGTTGGTGGATGTGCGAGCGTTTGGTACACAACACAGTACCTTTCGGTCAGGCGCAGGAGGGTGGCAAGCTGCTCTTCCGAAGCATCGGTGTCGAGCGTGAACTGCAGCCGGATATTCTGAAAGCCGACGGGTACCTCCTTTGACAGGCCCAGAGTTCCACGGAAGTCGAGATCACCTTCCGCCTGAAGCGAGGCATCTCGCAACTCAATGCCAAGTGCCGTTGCAACGGCGTTCAGCGTCACCCCAGCGCAGGCCACCAAAGCCTCGAGCAACATATCGCCTGAGCAGGCGCTGTGCCCGCTTCCTCCGGTGGCGGGGTGCAAGCCGGCAACAACCAGGGCCTTTCCCGTCTCGATCTTGCAGCTGACACCTTCACCCAGACGCCCTTGGGCGCGAAGTGTGATGAGGGCCGCTTCAGGGGCCTCGCGGTAGCGCTCTTTCAGGGGAGCCTGGACAGACCGCAATTCTTCCGCATTCATGACGAACTCTCCTCGTGATTGAGCTATGACGCCCAACGTCCGGCTTCAGGCGCTCGCCGCTTGCGGCGCATGTTCCAGTCTGGACACGCCCGGCACAGCGGACGCCGTTGGCGCCCAAGCGCCTCACCGTCGATCCCGATCTCCAGACAGAGTTTCTGCCCCTGCGGGGTAAGTTCCAACCCCTCGCCTTCGGATCGCAAGAAACGCCGTTGTTCAAGGCTGTCAAAGATGAGCACACCCAGTTCACTCGCAAGATGGTCGTAGCACGCGCGCGTCTGCTGCTCGCTCCATGCGGTAAAGCCGCGAATGTCCATGAACAGTACCGCGCGCCCGACACGTTGCAGCAAAAGGGTGCGCTCGTCGGCGATCGCGCGGTCAAGAATCCCACTACCGAGCGACCACTCCGAATACTGGCGCAGGCGCGCCGTCAGCGAACGCACCGTGGCCATTGAGCGGCGCAGATTGATGTCGGCGAAGCCCAGCAGTACCCCAAGCAAAAGCAGCACCACGGCGAGGAAGTCATGCGCGCGGTCGGCGAAGAAGACCTCGAGCGACAGTGCGGTGTTCTTTGTGCGTGCCTCAAACAGCGCATACATCACCAGCGGGATCGCCGAGCGCAGCACGTTCTCAGCCAACACCAGGGCGCCTGCAACACCCAGGCGCTTCGCCTGCGCCGATTGCAGCAAGGCAAAGCCAAAGAGAGTGGTTACTCTGATTCCGAATGTTGTTGTAGAATTATTTTGGCGAACGAACTTCATCGGTTCTGGTGCAAAGTTGATTCGAATCTGCTATTCAATCAACCCTTTCGAGCACGAGCCGGCGTAGGGCCGTGAAGTTGTTGCACCAGCCCCCGGGATCTCCCCTGCCGCACGGCGACTGGACACCGCGCTGCCGGTCTTTTTTTCTTTGCTGAAAATGCCATGGCCAACCTCGAACTTGATAATCTAACCAAACGCTACCCCGGTGTCCTTTCCGTCGATGCGATCAATTTATCGGTCGAACACGGCGAGTTCGTCTGCCTCCTGGGGCCCTCGGGGTGCGGCAAGACCACGACATTGCGCATGATCGCCGGCTTCCTGGAGCCCGATGCCGGCGAAATCCGGGTGGGCGGAAAGGTGGTGTCATCGACGCGCGCAGTCGTTCCTCCGGAACGGCGCAACATGAGCATGATATTTCAGAGCTACGCCATATGGCCGCACATGACCGTCCGTCAAAATGTCGGCTACGGTTTGAAGATGAAGCAAATGCCGGCATCCGAAAGGCAAAGCCGCACCGATGCTCTGCTCAAGGCGACCAAGTTGAGCGTGCAAGCGGAGCGCTATCCATCCGAATTGTCGGGCGGTCAACAACAGCGCGTCGCGCTCGCCCGGGCCCTCGCACCCAAGCCGGACATCCTGCTGCTCGATGAACCCCTGTCCAACCTCGATGCCAGCCTGCGCGGCGACATGCGCTTTGAAATCCGCCGGCTGCACGATGAATTTCACTACACGTCGATTTACGTTACTCACGATCAGGTCGAAGCGATGGCCATGGCCGACCGCATCGTCATCATGAACGCGGGGCGCATTGAGCAAATCGGCACGCCGGAGGAGGTGTACGAACGCCCCCGGTCGGAGTTCGTGGCCCGGTTCATCGGCGGCAGCAATGTCCTCAAAGTCAAACATCTCGGCGGGAACAAGGTGGACATAGACGGGCACCCGCTGGAAATCGGCCAGGGTGATTTTGCCGGACCGGGCAAAGAGATGAGCTTTTGCGTCAAAACCCATGATCTCGAACTATTGCCCGGACAGGATCGCCGCGCCGGTAATTCGCTGCCGGGCATCGTCCGGAGCCAGGCCTATCTCGGCAGCCATCGCGACTACATCGTCGACGTCGGACAGGAACTTTTGATTGCCGCGCCCGCCGCGCTTAACCTGCCCACAGGCTCGAAGGTGGCGGTGCGATTCAATGCCGACCGGTGCCGCGGCCTGGCGCATTAGAAGCAGACATGCACATTCGATAGCGTTCACGCATCGGTTAACGATAACAAAGGAGGATCACCATGAAACGGATCACCATTCAAACGCTGCAGGCGGTGACTATCGCCGCGGCATTTTTCATTACGGGACCCGCCGCCGCCCAGGAAACTACACCGGCCATGATTGCGGCGGCAGTCAAGGAAGGCAAAGTCGTCTGGTACTCGTCGGTAGACGTCAAAGTCGCGGAAGCCGTGGCCCAGGCCTTCCGCGCCGCGTATCCGGAGGTCAAGATTGAAGTCGAGCGCTCCGGCTCGGAGCGGGTGTTTCAGCGGATCAATCAGGAATACCAATCCAACATCAAGAATGTCGACGTGGTGAATTCGTCCGATGCTTCGCACTTCATTTACTGGAAGCAGCAGAAATGGCTCGCCGCGCACACCCCGCCCGATGTCAAACGCTACCCGGCACAATTCAAGGATCCGGAAGGCTACTATGCGACGTGGCGCGCGACGCTGAGTGTCATGGGCTACAACACCAATCTGCTGGCGGCGAAAGATGCGCCGACCGGCTATCTCGACCTGCTCGATCCGAAATGGAAAGGCAAACTGGTCAAATCACATCCCAGCTACAGCGGCACCAGCCTCACCGGCACGTATGCGATCGTCAAGCAACTCGGCTGGGAGTATCTGGAGAAGCTCTCCAAACAAGGCGTTCAGCAACTGCAATCGACGACGGCGCCGCCGAAGAGCATTGCCAGCGGAGAGCGGGTCGTGATGGTGGACGGCAACGAATACAACATGTTCATCGAAATCAACGCAAAGAGCCCCGTCAAAATCATCTACCCGAAGGAAGGCACGCCGTTCGTGACGTCGCCGACGGCGATCTTTGCGGATGCTCCGCATCCCAATGCGGCCCGGTTGCTGCAGAATTTTCTCTACACGGCGAAGATCCAGCAGTTGGCGGTCAACGAGGGCGGGACGCGCTCGCTTCACCCCGATGTAAAGGACCCGCCGGGCCGCACGCCGCTGACCGAGATCAAGCTGTTGCCGGACGACCCCGTGGCGATGCTGCCGCAGGTCGCCGAAATCAAGAAGCGCTATACGGCGATCTTCGGTAACTGATGCCGTCGACGGCCGGAACGGCAGGAACTTCCGTTATGGAAACGGTTACGCTTGATCCGGGGCAACCATTCGCCACGCGGTCCAGGTCATTCGACTGGACCGCGCCGTTCGCGATCGCAATGGTACTGTTGCTGGCAGTGCTGGTGCTGCTGCCGATGTTCTGGCTGTTTGTCACCAGCATCCGCAACGAGGCCAGACAATTCACGCTGGAGAACTACCGGCAACTCTTCGTTGATCCCTCTTTTCTCAATCCGCTGCTGACCACGCTGTGGACTTCCGCTGCGGTGGGCACGCTGTGCGTCCTGGCCGCAGCGCCGATGAGCTGGCTGGTTGCGCGCACCAACCTGCCGGGCAAGCGCCAATTGCGAACGTTGATACTCGCCTCGTTTGTCACGCCGCCCTTTCTTGGCGCGTTTGCCTGGGTGCTGCTCGGCGGGCCCAACGCCGGATTGATCAACCAATGGTATTACGCGCTATTCGGGCTGAAACCGTTTGAGGCCGAGCCGTTGCTCAATATTTTTTCGGCCGGCGGCATGGTCTTCGTCATGGCGTTGTACACGTTCCCCTATGTCTTCACCTTCGTGGCCAACAGCCTCGACGTGATTCCCAGCGAACTTGAGGAAGCGTCCGCCATCCTCGGGGCGCCCGCCTGGCGTACTGCCCTGCACGTGACGCTGCCGCTGGTCGTTCCGGCGCTGCTCGCGGGCTTCCTTATCGCGTTCCTGCAGTCAATGACCTTGTTCGGAACACCGGCGATCCTGGCCCTGCCGGCCGGCATCAATACGATGACCACCAAGATCTGGAGCCTGTTTCAATTTCCACCGCAATTGGGGCTTGCCGCGGCGGTGTCGTTGCCGCTGCTGATTATCACGGTGGTATTGCTCAAGGCGCAATCGGCGATCATGGGCCGTCGCGGATACTCGGTCATCGGCGGCAAGAGCACGGGAACGCGCCTGATCCGCCTGGGCGCGTGGAAAATTCCCGCCCTGGCGCTGTTCGCCGTGGTGCTCGGTTGTTCGATCGTGCTGCCGTATGGCGTACTGCTCAGAACAGCGTTTGTGAAGAACTGGTCCGGCCCATTGGGTTTGAGCAACCTCACTATTGAACACTGGCGCTTCGTGTTCTTCGAGTTCAGCCAGACCCGTCTTGCGTTCGAGAACACGTTTATCCTGGGCGTAGCGGCGGCCACCGCAGGCACCGTGTTGGTAACCATGGTGGGCTATTTAAGCCTGCGCCGGCTCGTCTGGGGCCATCGTTATCTGGCCTTCCTGGCCACCGCGCCGGTGGCGATTCCCGGTATTGTCCTGGCGGTCGGGCTTTTCCTCAGCTACACGCAGCCGCCCGTGGTGCTGTACGGAACGCTCTCCATCATTTTCCTGGCNNCTGGATCTTCATCTTCATCGGCTCGATCCGCGAACTCTCGGCGACCATCCTGTTGTTTACCGCGCAGACCAAGACGATTTCGGTCACCATGTTTGATTTGCGCGAGAGCAATGATTGGGGTCCGATCGCGGTACTCTCGATCACCATGCTGTTGATCACCTTTGTGATGATCATGCTGATCAACCGTTTTACCGATCGGAGAATGACGTGACGCGCGATGCCGCCCTATCAAAGTCGCCGCCGGCGCATCGGCCTTTCTTTGCTCGGTCCGCTTCCGCAATCAGGC
>PLYG01000280.1 GCA_003153335.1 Betaproteobacteria bacterium
GATATCGATGGAATTACGCAGCCGGCGCCCGCGCCGCGCTTCGGGCGCACTCCGGGTGCGGCGACGCGCGCGGCGCCGGAGCGCGGGGCCGGCGGGCGTGATGCGCTTGGCGACTGGGGCTTTGATCCGCAGGAAATCGACCGGCTAGCCGCGCTGGGCGTGGGGTTCGCGCGCTGAAATTCCTCACTCATCGGTTTGCTGGTTATGCAGTCCGGAAATAAAAAAAACATCAATCTGAGGAGAACTTGAATGAGAAAAGTCACGAAGGTTTGCATTGCGGCTACGTTTGCGCTCGTTGGAGTCGCTGCGGGCGGCACCGCACAGGCGCAACAGAACAACATGAGTTTTTTTGTCACCAGCACCGGCCCCGGCAAGGGTGCCGATCTAGGCGGACTCGATGGCGCTGACAAGCATTGCCAGTCGCTGGCGCAGGCTGCGGGCGCCGGCGGCAAGACTTGGCGCGCCTATCTGAGCACGCAGGGCGCCGGGGCCGTAAACGCGCGCGACCGTATCGGAAAAGGGCCCTGGACCAATGCCAAGGGCGTGGTCATTGCCAAGGATGTCGCGGAATTGCATGGAGCGAACAACCTGACCAAGCAAACCGCACTCACCGAGAAGGGCGCGGTCGTCAACGGTCGCGGCGATACGCCCAACACGCACGACATTCTCACCGGCTCCCAGCCCGACGGCACGGCGTTCGCCGCCTGCGAAGACCGCACCTGCGGCAACTGGACCAAGAGCGGGGCCGGTTCCGCGATGCTCGGACATGCCGACCGCATCGGCCTGGACGAAAGCGCGCCGATGAAGTCGTGGAACTCGTCGCATCCGTCGCGTGGCCCCGGCGGCGGCTGCAGCCAGGACGATCTCAAGAGCACCGGTGGCGCCGGATTGACGTATTGCTTCGCGGCGAACTGACGTGGGACGCAGCCCGTACGCTTCACCCCGCCCCTCTCCGCGCAAGCGGGGCGAGGAAGCCAAGTGGTAATCGGCACGATGCCCTGGATCGCGCCGAACGCGACCTTCGCCGGCATGCCGATCCCGAAGACCAGTAGAATCACAGGGTACACGAAACCATGCGTGACTCAAGCTCAGGGCTTCAAGCGCGCGATGTGTTTGAAGCGGGGATGAAGCGCGAACAGCTGCTCCCGGTTGCCGCCTGCGCGAATGCCGGCGGTGATGGTCTTTTCGACCGTATCCAGCGTTTCCGCGGCTTCGATCACGAGCATCGCGATCTCGGCTAGAATGACGATGACACCGTCGGCGTCCCCCAGCAGGAAGTCGCCCGGCCGGATGGTCACCGGACCGCCTGCGATTCCCGGCATATGAACCGGTTGATCGACCTCGACGATCGTCCAGCGCCGCGATGCATTGATTGGCGTGACAAGCTTGCAGAAGGTCGGCAGCCCCACCTCGACAATTTCGCGCGAATCGCGGACACCGCCATCGGTGACGATGCCCTGACAGCCGCTGTTTTTCAGGGAAGTGGCGATGAATCCACCGATCACGGCGCCAATATGGTGGCCGCCCGTGTCGATGACGCCAACGAACCCGGGTTGCATCCGTCGTTCCAGCTCGTACGCGCTGATCTGCTTTCCCGGGAGCGCGGTGGACTGCGTGACGACCCGGTTCTCGCCGCGAATACATAACGCCACCCCGGCCATCCGTTGGGCTGGATCGAGTGGCCGGATGTCGCTCCCCAGAACCTGGTTCGGGCAACCCATCTCGTCCAGGACATCGCTCATGCCGGCCGTTTCCAGCTTTGCCAGTCGTGCGATCAATGCATTGCGTTCATTGTCGATCATTGGTTCGTTTTCCTTCGGCCTACTACCTGTCAATAACCGTGAATGAAGTTTTCGGCACGAGCATCCCAAATTTACGACATCCTTGACACCCCCGCCAGCGGATTCTGCGCGCGCTGCGGGTATATGTCGAGCCGCAGCATCCGCGCTCGCCAGGCCCCTGGCGCGTACGCGACTCTTCGCCTATGGGGTCCAAAGAACTGATCCTTCCTGCAGGTCCTGACCCGAGAAAGAAAGTGCTGTGGCACTCGCTGTGGCACTCGCGCTTGACAGCTTGCGTGGTACCGGAAGATACTCGAAAATATATATCAGTCGCAATATGGCTTAAAGCGACCAGAGAGAAGGGCGTCCAATGAGTCTGTCCAAGCGAACCAACACGTGGTTGCGCGCCATAGCGTTTCCCGCGTGCCTGTTGCTCGCGACAGGCGCGTACGGCACCATAACTGTCCCCGCGGGCGGTTCGCTTTCGCTGGCCGGCGGCGCGATGGATCTGGGTTGCACCGACATGACCGTAGCGGGCAACCTGCAAGTCGGCAGTGCGCTCGTCACCAGCGTGCACGACGTGACGATACAAGCAGGTACGACGCCGGACGGGACGCTGGACGGCGGCTCGGGCTCGATCACGTTGGCCGGCAATTGGTCCGACAGCGGCACCTTCATCCCCGGCACGAGCAGCGTTTTCTTTGTCGACAATCCCGGGTGCGCCGCGAGTTCCACGCTCAGCGGCAACACTACATTCTTCAACCTGAGTCTGGTCAGCAGTCTCGGCAAGGCTTACACGTTGACTCCAGGGACCACCCAGGCGATCCTCAATGCGCTGACGATACAGGGCACGCCCGCTAATCCAATTCAGATCACCAGCGGCGTCCCCGGCGGTCCGGGCTTCATCAACCTCGCCCCCGGAGGCACGCAGAATATTTCCCACGTGGGCGTAAGCGACAATTGGGCCACTGGGCAAGCCCTCGCGCCTCTGCTGACCAACGAAGGCGGGACCGGCAATTCGCGCGGGTGGTTTGGCATTCCCCTGAATTTGAATATCCCCATACCTGCGTTAGGGCCAGGGGGCATCGGGTTGCTTGCGCTTATCCTCGCCGGCTTCGGAATCTTCCTCGCGCCGTGTCGCAGGCGAACTTATGAAAGGGAGTAATCGCATGAAACAAGGTTCTGTTGGCACGCTGCCGCAACGCCGGCTGATCGCGATAACGATTTCGCTCTTGTTTGCCGGAACGATGGGCGCCGCCTATGCGGCGGATGTGCAGATCAATACACCGCTGGGCGGAAACTTTGTGGTGAAGGACAACGCGGGCGCAAACACGCGGCTGAAGGTGGACGGCAGCGGACCGGTGACGGTGCCTAACCTGCCGGGTGCGCCGACCTATACGACCGGGGTGTGCTTCGACTCCAGCGGCGTGTTGGGCAAGTGCGCGTCGATAGCCGGACCGACTGGAGCTACTGGAGCTACCGGTGCGACGGGTGCAACCGGCACCACCGGTCCCACTGGAGCAACCGGTACCATTGGTCTCACGGGCGCAACCGGCACCATCGGT
>PLYG01000521.1 GCA_003153335.1 Betaproteobacteria bacterium
CGTCGAGAAGTCGTAGCCGATGCCGCCGCCCTGCTGCATCGTCAGTGCGCCCTCCTTGAGAGCGCGAAAAATGCCCTCCAGGGTATCCTCGATCGCCCCCATCACAAAGCAGTTGAACAGCGTCACCTGCCTGCCGCTGCCCGCGCCGGCTTGAACCCGTCCCCCGGGCAGAAACCGAAAACCTTCAAGCACCGAATAGAAGCGCGATTCCCATTGCTGCGGCTCCGCTTCCACCGACGCCAGCGCCGCCGCGACCCGGCGCCACGTGTCTTCCACCGATACTTCGGCACCGCCGGGGTCGCGCAGCCGGTACTTGCTTGCCCAGACTTCTTCCGAAACAGGTTGCAGGAACGTGTCCATGCCGACTCTTATCGCCCCAGCGATGGCAGATTCGATAACCCGATGCCCTGCGCCGGCCCCAGGGGATTGCGGACATCTTCGACTTCGCGTATCGCCGGCTGACCGCTCCAGACCTTGTACACGACCAGATTGCGGTTGATGACGACGGTCGCCGTAAAACGCCAGCCGCTGGTCTTGACGATACGGCGGAAGTTCAGAAAGTCCAGCCAGAAATTGCCGGTATGGTCGTGGTGAGTCTCCCGTTGCTCGATTTCATATCCCTGGCAATCCAGCTTGGCTTCAATGCACTGGCTTAAGCCCACATCGAGGTCGGCAAGGCTGTTGGTACCGGGCACGGCAAACCGGCGGATCAGGTCGGCGTAGTTGAGAATCGTGATGTTGTCCTGCGCAAAGGGATCGAGCCCCATTGCCTTGAGGTCGGCGGTGGTCGTTTTCGACGGCGTGATGGCATTGAACATGCGCATCGCCTCCTCGAAGCTGCTCCAGGGCGCCTCGGTCGCGATGTCACTGGTCGGCAGCAGGGTGGAACAACCGCTTAAGGCCACAATGACCGCCCACCGGCAAGCCGCAGCAAAAATCCGTCTCAGTGCGGGCATGATCGCCTATCGCAGACAGCAGCCGGCAAAGTGCAGCCCATCATTGATCCTGGTGTGCCCGCGACCGCCGCATTACGCGCCACAGTTGCGAGCCAAGCATCAGCCAGCCGCGCATCTTTGGCGATGCCGCGATCGCGACGCCGGCGGCGATCAGCCAACGCAGATGCTTCCGCGCCCAGGCCACGCGCACAAGCGCGCGTTCGACGCCCTGCAACGGCGCGTCCCAGCGCGCAAACTCATCAAAAAGCATCCGGCGCTGTTCCGTTGCCTCTGCCACCAGCCTCGCGCATCGCGCGGCGAGCAATGTCAGCTGCGCATTCATCGTTGTCATTCCGCCCGTTGCATCAGGACAGTGCGGCCCGATCCTTGGCCAGTTCATCGATACTGGCGGCAAACACCTTGGGCTGCCGGCGCAACAACGCACGCAGATGCAGCAGACTCCATATGCCGACCGCGCAAAAGATGAACGCCGGGATGGCGACTGCGACGACCGGATTGCGGTCCCACCAGACAAGGACGAATACCAGCGTCGCCAGCAGAATCCCGACCGACAGGCACCCGATCGTCACGTATCCGTGCAGAAGAATCGAGCCCAGACGCGCGCGTTCCTCTTCGACCTCGGTCGAGAGCAACTCGAGCCGCGTCTCGGCGATCGCGACCAGAGTCGAACACACCCGCCGCAACGAAGCGATCAGCCCGCTAAGTTCGCCGGACATCGGGATTAACCGTGAGTGGTATCAGCCGCGCTACCTGCGGCCGATCAATACGCCGAGGAGCAACCCTGCGGCAGCCGCGATACCCATCGACGGCCACGGATTTTCGTGGACATATTGATCTGTTGCTTTCGCGGCCGCCCTGGTCTGCTCGATGACTGCGTCTTCCATCTCGGCCACGCGCGCGCGCGTGACCTTCAGGGACTCCTCGAGCCGGTCGCGTACACCGCCGAATTTGGCTCCGGCATCGCCGGCGGTCGCTTTGAGCAATGCTTCCGCGTCACTGACAACCGCCTTCAGATCGGCGGTCAGTTGTTGGCTGGATACGGTGTTCATTCAGTGCTCCTTCGCTATGATGGCGGTTCGCCACCCGGTCTTGAACCTCGCTTGACCCGCGTTGCGGCGAAAACCGCAATGCAGTATCGCACCGCGCGGGAGTGCCAGTTATGACGCAGATCAACAGTTGATCGTGCAAGCGAAAGAGTACAAATAATAGCGGCGCGCGCATCAAGCGCCTCCTGGCCGAACCGTCAGGATTTCGCCTTGAGTTCCGATAGCGGCAGCAACTCAGGGAGATTCAGGCGCTTCCGATCCGCCTCCGGCGCGGTCAGCGCGACGGTCTCCTGCATCGTGCCCAGGCAGCGCTTGGTCAGGTCCTGGTACGTGCGCGTACCCTCGGCCTTCCACGCCATTTCCAGGTCGGTGAGTTCGCGCAGAACCCTGGCGGGCGATCCGGCCGCCAGCATGCGCGGTGGCACGACCATTTCCGCCTTGACGAACGACATCGCGGCGACGATGGCGGACTCGCCGATTTCCGCGTTGTCGTTGATCACGGTATTCATGCCGATCAGCGCGCCGCGGCGGACGCGGCAGCCGTGGAGAATCGCGCCGTGTCCGATGTGGCCGTTCTCCTCGACGACCGTGTCGGTGCCCGGAAAGCCATGCATGATGCAGGAATCCTGCACATTGGCGCCGTCGCAAATCACGATGCGCCCGAAGTCCCCGCGCAGACACGCGGTGGGACCGATATAGCAATTCTTGCCGATGATTACATCGCCAATCAGCACCGCTGACGGATGCACATAGCTTGACGGATCGACCACCGGGGTCACGCCGTCGATGGAATAGACTCTGGGCTGGGACATGGCGTGTAACTCAGTTGGAAACGGGTTGGGGAGGATGGGGCGCGGCGCGCGGCTGCGGTGGCGCCGAAGGGGTGATCGCGTCGACGCCCTTGCCGACCACCTTGGCCGTGACTTTGACGGCCCCGACGCCGTCATCAACGGCAGTCGACGCAACACCCGTCGTCACCGCGGCTGCGGTCGACACCACGGCAACTCCGGCAGAGACGACCGCGCAGTCCGACGCCGCGATGACCAGGACCGCGGCGCCGCAAAACGCCGTCCGGATTGCTTGCATGCGCGACCGTTCCCCCATTCCTCCAGACCCGGCCAAGTCAGTTCTTGTCGTCGACAAAGCCGGACTTGTGGCTGCCGTCGCAGAAAGGCTTGGTCTTGGATAGGCCGCAGCGGCATAGAAATGCCGGATCCGGGTGCGCGAGCACTTCGCCTTTGGAGTTCTTGATTTCGCCGATGCCGGTGATCATCAGCGGACCGTTGGGTTTAACGTCGACACGTGCGTTGGATTCTGACATTTAATGCTCCTGAAAGAAACCGCAGCCTCCCGGTCAACCTGCGGCAATGCGCGCGTTGCGGAACATCCGCATCCACGGTGAATCGTCAATCGCGTCGCCAGCGTCCCACTCGCGCGGCCGCCACGACATCTGCACGGTGCGGAACACGCGTTCGGGATGCGGCATCAGGATGGTAAAGCGGCCATCCGGGGTCGTGAGGCTGGCAATGCCTTGCGGTGAACCATTAGGATTGGACGGGTACGCCTCGGTCACCGTACCCCGATTGTCGACAAAGCGCCAGCATACGTTTTGTGCGGCCGCCGCCAACTGTGCGGCATCGCGAAACTCGGCGTAGCCCTCCCCGTGCGCCACCGCGACCGGAATACGGCTGCCTTCCATACCGGAGAAGAAGAGCGACGGCGACTTCTGGATCTCGACCAGGACCAGCCGCGCCTCGAACTGTTCCGAGCGGTTGCGCACAAAATGCGGCCAGTGCGAGGCTGCGGGAATGATTTCGTGCAGGTTGCTCATCATCTGGCAACCGTTGCACACACCCAACGCGAAGGTGTCGCCGCGGGTAAAAAATGCTTCGAACTGATCGCGAGCCCGGGCATTGAACAGGATGGACTTGGCCCAGCCCTCTCCCGCGCCCAGCACATCGCCGTAGGAAAATCCGCCGCAAGCAGCGAAGCCGGCAAAGTCCGCGAGATCCACCCGGCCAGCGATGATGTCGCTCATGTGCACGTCGTACGCGGCAAAGCCGGCACGATCGAACGCAGCGGCCATTTCAACTTGTCCATTGACGCCCTGCTCGCGCAGGATCGCAATGCGCGGACGCGCGCCGGTCGCGATCAGAGGGGCGGCCACGTTGTCCCGCGGATCGAAGGTGAGGCGGGGCGACATTCCCGGGTCATCCGCATCCAGCACGCGGTCATATTCCTGCTGTGCGGCGCCGGGGTTGTCCCGCAGCAGCTGAATCTGGTGCGTGGTCGACGACCAGGCGCGGTGCAGCTCTACGCGTGGCTCATCGAGCAAAACCGTTGCGCGCTGCCGGATGCGAATGCGCCCGCCCGCGGTCACGACGCCGATCGGGTGAACGGCGATGCCGGGCATGGCCGCGATGACGGCGGCGCGATCGGCCCCGCGAACCTGGACGATTGCGCCGAGTTCTTCAGTGAAAACAATCGTGGTCGCCGCGCCTTCGATCGCGGAGACGTCCAGGTCCAGCCCGCAGCGCGCAGCGAATGCCATTTCGCAAGCAGCAGCCAGCAACCCGCCATCGGAGCGGTCGTGGTAGGCGAGCAGCATGCCGGCACGATTGAGGGCCTGGAGCGCATTGAAGAACCGCTTCAATTGCGCAGGGTCGTCGAGGTCGGGCGCTTCGTTGCCCAGTTGCCCGAACACTTGCGCCAGCACCGATCCCCCGAGCCGGTGACGGCCGTTCCCCAGGTCGATGAGCAGCAGTTCGGTATCGGCTAAGTCGGTGCGCAGTTGCGGGGTCAGTGTCTGCCGCGCGTCGTGCACCCGCGCGAACGCGGATACGATCAGCGACAGCGGGCCGATCACTGCCTTGTCCGTGCCGCCGTCGCGCCACGTCGTGCGCATCGACAGCGAATCCTTTCCTACGGGAATCGCAACGCCCAGCGCGGGACAGAGTTCCATCCCGACCGCGCGCACCGTGTCGAACAGCGCCGCGTCCTCGCCGGGGTAACCTGCCGCCGCCATCCAGTTGGCCGAGAGTTTCACCTCGGCCAGTTCGCCCACCGGCGCGGCGGCGAGATTGGTCAGCGCTTCGCCGATCGCCATCCGCCCCGATGCCGGCCCATCGATGATCGCGACTGGCGAGCGCTCGCCCATTGCCATCGCTTCGCCGGCATAGCCTTCGAAGTCCAGCAACGTCACCGCGCAATCGGCGACAGGCACCTGCCACGGACCGACCATCTGGTCACGGGAACACAACCCACCGACGGTACGATCGCCGATAGCGATGAGAAATGTCTTGTCCGCCACCGCCGGAAAACGCAGCACGCGATACGCGGCTTCGCGCACATCGATCCCGCTGCCGTCGAATACCGGCAGCGTACGGGAGAGCCGGCGCACATCGCGCAGCATTTTCGGCGGCTTGCCCAGCAGGACTTCCAGCGGCATGTCGACCGCATGGGCGCCAAAGTGCCGGTCGGTGACCTGCAGGCGGCCGTCGGCAGTCGCCACGCCGACCACGGCAGAGGGGCAGCGTTCGCGTTCGCACAGCGCGCGGAAGGCGGCCAAGTCATCCGAGGCGATCGCCAGCACATAGCGCTCCTGCGCTTCGTTGCACCAGATTTCGCGCGGCGACAT
>PLYG01000179.1:0-9028 GCA_003153335.1 Betaproteobacteria bacterium
AATACGCGTGGGGCGGCAATGTCGGGATGCAACTGATCAAGGAAGTTGCCGACAACATCAGCGGCCACCAAGGCGTGATCATCAATGCGGGGCGCGCGGCGCAACTGGGCATCGCGGACGGCGACCTCGTGGACATCGCCACGCCCCGCGCGCACACCCGCGGACGCGCCGTGCTGCGCCAAGGCATCCGCCCCGACACGCTGCTGCTGCTGGGCCAGTTCGACCACTGGGCAACCCCGTACGCCCGTGACTTCGGCATGCCCAGTCTCAACAAGCTGGCGACCATGTCGCTGGCCCTCACGGACGCGACCGGCTCCGGCGCCGATATCGTTCGCGTCACCGTCACGCGGCTCGGGGACGCGCCATGACCCGATGGGTGATGGTCGCCGATCTCACCCGCTGCGTGGGCTGCCAGACCTGCACCGCGTCGTGCCGGCAGGCGAATGCGACACCCCCGGGCGTGCAGTGGCGGCGTGTGCNNAAACCTGTGCATCGGTTGCGCCTACTGCGCGGTGGCGTGCCCCTACCAGGCCCGCTACAAGACCGACCGCGCGACGTTCGCCTACGACAAGCCGATGGCGAACGAGAACGCGCGGCTCGACCCCGCGCGCTTGGGCGTTGCAACCAAGTGCACGTTCTGCGTCGAGCGCATCGACCTTGGCATGGCGCGCGGCCTCACGCCCGGCGTGGACCCCGACGCGACGCCCGCCTGCGTGAACAGTTGCATCGCGCTGGCGCTGCACTTCGGCGACATTGAGGATCCGGCCAGCAATGTGTCGCAATTGCTGGTCGAAAACCAGCATTTCCGAATGCACGAAGAACTGGGCACCGGACCGGGCTTTTATTATTTGTGGGACAAGACTGTGGCCGGACAAAAGACCGGGAGTCACGAATGAGCTACGGACCCAAGCCCTGGCTACAAACGAACTGGGATATCCGCGCCGCGCTCAACTTCATCTGCGGCGGCGTCGGCGGCGGGCTGCTCGTCGTGACCGCGCTGTTCTCCGGGCAGCAAGAGGCGCCGCTGTTCCAACTGGCGCTGGGCGCTGCACTGATCGGCGCCGGGCTGTTCTCGGTCTGGCTGGAAATCGGCCGGCCGCTGCGGGCGATCAATGTGTACTTCAATGCGCGCACCTCCTGGATGACGCGCGAAGCGCTGGTCGCGCTGGCGGTGTTTGCGTTGACCGCTGCGACTGCCCTCGGGCAGCGCTGGGCGGCACCGCTGCTCGCGCTGGCCGCGCTGCTGTTCGTTTACGCGCAGGGCCGGATGCTGCGTGCCGCCATGGGCATTCCCGCATGGCGCGATCCGATGATTCCGACGCTCATCGTGACGACCGCTCTGGCCGAAGGCGGTGGACTTTTCCTGGTTGTGGGATCGCTCCACGCGGGGGTCACGGTGCTGGCGATCGCCTTTGCCGGGTTCGCGGCGTTTTCGCGGTTCCTCGCGTGGATCCCGTATCGGCGGCAGGTCGAGACCTCGCTGGCGCCCGCGGCGTGGGCAGCGCTTGCGCATGCGCAAATGACCCTCGGCCCCAAAGGCACGGGCGCGGTGCTCGCGCTGTATTGCCTGGCGCTGCTGTTTCCCGACGCACAGGCGCCGCTGGCCATCATCGGCGGGCTTATCGCTGTCGCCGCCGGCACGGGATTCAAGCTGGCGCTGATAACGCGCGCCGCGCATAACCAGGGCTTCTCCCTGCCGCACCTGCCGGTGCGCGGCAGAAGCTAGAGCAATGGACAAAGGAGGAACCATGATAGCTGCACTAACCAAGGCAAGCCGCGGCGCAGCGAACGAGACCATCGTCCGGCGAACAACGCAGCCAAAACGCCGTGTCGACACGTACATGTTTGACGCCGATGCGGAGACCATGCCGCGCGAAGAACTCGCGCGGCTGCAGCTGCGGCGGCTGCGGCAGACGCTGAAGTGCGCTTTTGACAACGTTCCGCTGCATCGACGCCGGCTGCGTGCCGCGGGATTTCTCCACGGCGAGTTCCGCTCGCTCGACGACCTCTCCCGCCTGCCGTTCACGGTGAAGGCCGACTTGCGCGACCATTACCCGTTCGGGATGTTTGCCCGACCGCGCGAGGAATTGGTGCGCCTTCACGCATCGAGCGGAACCACGGGCAAGGCGACCGTGGTCGGCTATACCAAAAAAGATATCGCCACGTGGGCGGATCTGATGGCGCGCTCGATGGCCTGCGCCGGCGCCCGTCCCGGCGACGTGATCCACAACGCTTACGGTTACGGTCTGTTCACCGGCGGCCTCGGTGCGCATTACGGGGCAGAGCGGCTGGGGGCGACGGTGGTGCCGATGTCTGGTGGATCGACTGATCGGCAGATCGTGCTCATCCAGGATTTCGGCGCGCGGATGCTGTGCGCGACGCCTTCGTACGCGCTGGCCATTGCCGAAGTCGCCGAAGCCGCAGGCGTGGATCTGCGCCGTTCGAAGCTCGCCTACGGACTCTTCGGCGCGGAGCCCTGGAGTGAAGCGATGCGCCATGAGATCGAGGCGCGCCTGGGTCTGAAGGCGGTCGACATTTACGGGCTTTCCGAAATCATGGGGCCGGGCGTGGCCTGCGAATGCGAGGTGGCGCAGGCGGGATTGCACGGCTGGGAAGACCACTTCCTGTTCGAAATCATCGACCCCGACACGGGACTGCCGGTGGCCGAGGGTCAGAGCGGGGAACTGGTCATCACCACGCTCACCAAGCAGGCGCTGCCGATGATTCGATACCGCACGCGTGACATCACGCGGGTGACCACCGAGCCCTGCATCTGCGGCCGCACACACTTGCGCATCCGGCGCATCACCGGGCGCAACGACGACATGCTGATCATACGCGGCGTCAATGTGTACCCTTCGCAAATCGAGGCAGTGCTGGTTGGACTGCCCGGCATCGCGCCACACTACCAGCTCGTGGTAACCCGCGAAGGCAGCCTCGATCTCCTCGCCGTCGAAGTCGAGTCGGTGTCGGCGCAGGGAACACTCGAAGCGATTCGGCAACTCGCCGACGCGGTACGGCACCAGATCAAGTCGATGATCGGCATTTCGACCATCGTCGCCATCAAGCCACCGGGCGATATCCCGCGCTCGCAGGGCAAAGCCGTGCGGGTGCGCGACCTGCGACCGAAGATAAGCTGAGAAGGCCACGCCATGCGTGTGCTGTCCCTGCTTCTCAACCGGCGGCCGCGCATCGACGCGGTCGCCGACAACCTGCTGCTGCTCGACTACTTGCGCGAGACGGCGGGCCTCACCGGCACCAAGCGCGGCTGCGACGGCGGCGAGTGCGGCGCGTGCACGGTGCTGATCGACGGCAGGCCGCGCCTGGCGTGCATCACGCTGGCCGCCAGTTGCGAGGGCCGGCACGTCGAGAGCATCGAAGCGCTGGCCGAGAGCGCGGGTGGACGCATGAGCGACCTGCAGCGCGCATTCCACGAAAAGCTGGGCACCCAGTGCGGCTACTGCACGCCGGGGATGATCATGGCGGCGGAGGGCCTGCTGCGGCGCAATCCGCATCCGAGCGAGGCGGACATCCGCGAGGCGCTGGCCGGCAATCTCTGCCGCTGCACCGGCTACGTCAAGATCATCGAATCGGTGCAGGCTGCCGCCACGCGTCCGATATGACCAGGCACGCAACGCGCGAACGCATCGCCGGCGTGCCGGTGCCACTTATCGACGGCATCGAAAAGGTCACCGGCCGCGCGCGCTACACCGCCGATCTGGCAGCGCTGGCGGCATCGAGCCAGACGTGGGTCGGCAGGATACTGCGCAGCCCGGTCGCGCACGGCGAGATCGTCGCTATCGACACCACCCGCGCCCGCGCGCTGCCCGGCGTGCACGCCATCATCACCGGCGCCGATTGCGATGTGCCTTACGGTGTGATCCCGATCGCGCAAAACGAGTATCCGCTGGCCCGCGACAAGGTCCGCTACATCGGCGAGCCGATCGCCGCGGTAGCCGCGATCGACGAAGAGACCGCCGCGGCCGCGCTGGCGGCGATCGAACTGGACATCCTGTCTCTGCCGGCTTACTTCAGCGCGCCGGAGGCGCGCGCGGACGGGGCGCTGCCGCTGCATGCCAACAAGCCCGGCAATGTCGAGCGCGAGGTCGCGCAGGAATTCGGCGACGTTGACGCCGGTTTTGGTGCTTCCGCCCTTGTACGCGAACAGAAATTTCACTATGCGGAAGTCACGCATGCGCAAATGGAGCCGAACTGCGCGCTCGCCGAATACGATGCCGAGCGCGAACGCCTGACGCTGCACACGACCACGCAGGTGCCCTACTACGTGCACCTGATGCTGGCGCAGTGCCTGCACATGGCGCCGGGTGCGATCCGCGTGGTGAAGCCCTTTGTCGGCGGCGGCTTCGGGCAGCGCACCGAGGCGCTCAATTTCGAACTCATCGCCGGCTTGCTGGCCAGGGCGGCGCGCGGAACGGTCAAGCTTGAATTGTCGCGCGAGGAAACCTTGCTGACGCACCGCGGCCGGCCCGAGACCGATGTGCGGCTGAAAATCGGACTCACGCAAAACGGGGAAATCACGGCCGTCGAATGTGAAGCGATCCAGCGCGGCGGCGCCTACGCCGGCTACGGCCTGGTGACCATCCTGTACGCCGGCGCGTTGCTGCACGGACTGTACCGGGTGCCGGCATCGCGCTATCGCGGCCTGCGGGTTTATGCCAACACGCCGCCTTGCGGCGCGATGCGCGGTCATGGTTCGGTGGACATCCGGCATGCGTTCGAATCCTTGCTCGATGCGATGGCGGCGGAACTCGGGCTCGATCCGTTTGCCGTGCGCCGCGCCAATCTGCTGGTCGCGCCGGCGCGTACGATCAATGACCTGCAGGTCAATTCGTATGGCCTGGCCGAATGCCTGGATCGCGTCGAACGCGCATCAGGCTGGCGCGAAAGGAAAGGCAGCCTGCCGCGTGGCCGCGGCCTGGGAATGGCCTGTTCGCACTATGTCAGCGGCTCGGCCAAGCCCGTGCACTGGACGGGCGAGCCGCACGCGGTGGTGGGGCTCAAACTGGATTTCGACGGCGGTATTACCGTGCTCACCGGTGCCTCCGACATCGGCCAGGGCTCCTCGACGCTGGTCGCGCAGGTGGTCGCCGATACGCTGGGACTCGGTTTCGCATGGCTGCGCGTCGTCGCCAACGACAGCGCGGTCACGCCCAAGGACAATGGCTCGTACTCGTCGCGCGTTTCCTTCATGGTTGGCAATGCGGCGCTCGCTGCAGCAAAGAATCTCAGAACGCTGCTGATCGAGGCGGCAGCAAGGAAGCTCGAAGCGGCCCCCGCCGACGTCGACTGCCTGGGCGAGATCTACCGCGTGGCCGGCACCGATTCCGAACTGTCGTACATGGAGACCGTCACGGCTGCGCTGGAAGAGTCGGGCACAATTTCGGTCAAGGGCACGTATTCGACGCCGCCCGAAACCCAGGGCGGCAAGTTCCGCGGCGCGGCGGTGGGCTCCTCTGCCGGGTTTTCCTATGCGGCGCAAGTCGTCGAAGTGAGCGTCGACGAA
Source organism: Betaproteobacteria bacterium (assembly GCA_003153335.1). Lineage (GTDB taxonomy): Bacteria > Pseudomonadota > Gammaproteobacteria > Burkholderiales > Casimicrobiaceae > PALSA-1005. The sequence continues at coordinate 5,525 of PLYG01000179.1, forward strand.
GAAACCGGGATGGTCCGCGTCGTAAAGGTCTGGGTCGCCCACGACTGCGGCTTCGCGATCAATCCGCTGGCGGTCGAGGGGCAGATTCAGGGTTCGGTGTGGATGGGCATGGGCCAGGCGCTGTTCGAGGAAACGCAGTTTCATCAGGGGCGCGCGCTCGCGGCCAATCTGCTCGACTACCGGATGCCGACGATCGTCGACTCGCCGCCGATCGAGGTGCAGATTGTCGAGAGCATGGATCCGGGCGGACCGCTGGGCGCCAAGGAAGCCGGCGAAGGGTCCCTGTCGGGATTTCTGCCGGCGCTGACCAATGCCATCGCCGACGCCATCGGGCTGGGCTTGACCGAGTTGCCGGCGTCTCCCGACCGGGTACTGGAAGCGATACAGCAACGCCGCCGCGCCGAGCGGCTGCAGATCGCGCGCAGCCGGCGCGCGGCGGCCGAAGGCTGACGCGATGCAACTTCTGCCGCGTTTCGAATTGCATAGGCCGGAGAGTCTCGCCGGGGTGCTGGCGCTGCTCGCGGCGAAACCCACCGCCCGCGTCGTCGCGGGCGGGACCGATCTGATCACCAACTTGCGGCATGGGCTGGCTGCGCCGTCTGCGCTGATCGAGCTGGCGCGCGTTCCCGAATTGTCCGGCATCCGCGCCGAGTCGCAGGGCTTCCGTTTGGGGGTCGGTGTCACGCTCGAGAGCATCGCGGACAACGCGGAACTGCGTCGCGCGTATCCGGCACTCGCCGCAGCGGCGCTGTCGGTTGCAGCGCCGTCGCATCGCGCGGCAGCCACGCTGGGCGGGAATCTGTGCCTGGACACGCGGTGCGTGTTCTACAACCAGAGCGAGGCGTGGCGGCAGGGCAATGCCTACTGCCTCAAGTATCGCGGCGATATCTGTCATGTCGCGCCGACGGGTAAACGTTGTCACGCGGCATTCAGCGGCGATGTCGCACCGGCGTTGATGGTCTATGGCGCAGAAATCGAAATCGCAGCACCCTCCGGCCTGCGCCGGATTGCGCTTGCGGATCTTTATGTCGAGGACGGCGCGGCGCATCTGGCGCTAGCTCGCACCGAAGTTCTTACCGCGGTTTATCTGCCGGCGATCGATGCCCGGTTGCGTTCAGGCTATCGCAAGGCGCGGGCCCGTGGCGCGATCGATTTTCCGCTGGCCGGCGTCGCTGTTGCGCTGCGCGTTGAAGGCAATGCACTATCGTCACTGGCCGTCGCGCTGACCGGCACCAACCCTCGTCCATTCCTGCTGGAAGGAACCGAGACGCTGCTGGGCAGGCCGGTTGACGACGCGCTCTTGACCGAACTCTCGAAGCTGGTCCAGAAGCAGGTCAGTCCGATGCGCACGACAGTGACCGCGTCGAACTACCGGCGGCAGGTCGCCGCTGTGCTCGCCGCTCGTTTGACGCGCGAGCTGGGCGCCCAAGCCGGGACAGGCATAGCGGGAAAGTAGGCAAGCAATGCATTGATGGGGTTGGCCAAGGCGTCCGCTTATCCACCTCAGATCAGCTTGAGGCGTGGCTTTCCCGCATGTCGTTGTGGGTCCGAGATCGACGCAACAGCAAGGTGTCCCGGCACAGAGCGTGCGGACGACGGTTCCGATACTATGCATACTGGTATTCACCGGGGCAGCGTCATGGCCACTTCAATCCGGCTCGATCCCGCCATCGCGCAACGACTGGACCAACTGGCCACCCAGACTGGCCGCACCAAGGCATATTACCTGCGCGAGTTGGTCACTCAGGGTTTGGATGCCCTGGAGGACTTCTACCTGACTGCCGCGACGATGGAGCGCGTCCGCAAGGGCGAAGAAAATGTCTATTCCGCCGCGCAAGTGAGGCTCGCGGCCCGCGCGGATTTGATCGTGTCGGGTGATGCGCATTTGCGAAATCTGAAACGCTATCAGGGCATGCGTGGCTCCGCTGCCCGGCCATAAGACAACTTCGCTGGAAAGCCGCGCCAGGCATGGCTTTGCGGGCGATGGAGGCCTTTAGTTGCATGTCGACGGGACGCAGCGCGAGGTGCTCCGAGAAAAGTTACACCGATTTATTCTCTGTTTTTAATTCGAGCCTGGCCCTTTAATTCATTTTCTCTTCCGTCGTCAAACCGGTATTTGCAACCTTGGAACAAGTGCTGGTGATCAAGCAATTAGGCCAGTTAAGCGCGGTGGATCAAACCTCGCTTCGGCTGACGATCAAGCAAGCGATCGGGTAGCGCCACACCAACAAACCGCAGCTAAAAAAAACATCCTTGCTATCCGGCGCGAGCCGGAGGGAGGATGTTTTTTATTAAAGAAGAGAACGATACACAACGGCACTGGCCCAGCATTCCCGACAATGCGTGTAATCCGGGCTACCTTGCTGCGCACTCCTCGCTAGCGCCGAATCCGCATTTACTCTCGACTAGAAATAGGGGGCCGTTTTGCTTAGCTGACGTAAAGCTGATTAATCCTCGAACTTTAGAATAAAGAAACCTCAAGCTATTCTTTTGGGCATTCTGTCCTATCCAATACGCTCGTATTGGACGGCCCAAAATTTGGATATCTGCCTCACTCATGACCTTGTATTGCACACCATTTTTGACCCACGTCTTGCTATTCTCTACATCTTTCGGAACAGCGAATTGAAATCCATCGCCCAAGATACAAATATACAAATCATCACTAGGGCAAGTAGTTGCAGCGACCTTGAAGTGACCTCCAATATGCGTGGGTGTTAGCGTTATCTGTGGCGCTTTTGGTCGCGATAAATCGGAATAAAACCACTCGCTTTCTGCATGTGCAACAGAACAAAACTCCAAGACAAACAAACTCATAAAAAATATCATTAGTCTCCGCATGAACAATCCCCATTTGTTAATCTGCTGGAGAATGAGTCAGCGTCTTTCTCGATCGCAAGTTGACTAGCTTTCCCTTCAAAAAGGGCTTTTAAATATGCGGATGCTCCAGGACTTAAGCGATTGTTCGCGTCCATCAAGTGCCTGAATTCATGCCCACCTACAAAAGATTGGCCCGGCTCGCCGCCCTGACGCAGAATCGGTTGCAACTGAAAAAAGCCGGAAAAAAATAAAGTTGATTGATTTCCGTAATCGGTAAAAGCATAGTCCGAGCGATTGTGGTCAATTGAATTTATCTTCGGGTCGACTCGCACTTCCCAACGGTCAAAAATTGGTTGCAGCTCATTTTTTGCTTTTGGACATAGCCGATTTATTTTATTTTGTATGTTTTCGCCCATCTGACGCAACATTTCTTCTTCTCGCGGGAAGCCTCCTGGCACTACCGTCATCAGTCCGAACGGATCGGTATAGGAAACCGGATTCCCACCGACATAGGTGTAGTTATTGATCCCACCAGCAAGTCCGATCGGATCCTCACTCAGAAACCGCATCAGCGTGGGGTTATAGTACCGCGCACGATAGTAATACAACCCCGTACCGTCATTCTCACGTCCCGTGTACTGGAACGGATTGGCGCTGATCGCTCCGGTTTGGGTCGTCGCGCCT
>PLYG01000179.1:9042-18186 GCA_003153335.1 Betaproteobacteria bacterium
TCATTGTGAACGGATTGTCGCCATCGTGCAGATAGCTGGTCGCTTGTCCCGCGATCGTCTTGTTCATACGCCGACCGAACGCATCGTACGCAAAACTCCCGCTGTTCGCCCCCGTGATGCCGGTAAGCTGATTGCGAGCATTCCACGTGTAGGTGTTGGTGCCGTCAGTGAGAAGATTACCGCTGACGTCGTAACTCAACGATTGCCCGTTGGCCTGGATGACGCGGTTGCCTGGGCCGATCTGGAAGGTCTGCGCAGTCNNAGGCTGACCTGCGCGAGACTCCCGCCGGCGCCGATGCGTCTGCCGCTGGCGTCGTAAGTATACGTGAGATAGTCCCGGGCCACAGCCGCATTAAATCCGCAGGAAACAATGCGGCTGTGGCACTGAGTTCCTGATTTCAATTTCTTATTCTCAACGCTTCGCCGCACACCTCGCGNNTATTGGACTTTCACCAACTATCACTCGCCAGTTTGCGCTGGCGCACGCCCCTTTAATTCCATCTTTTAACTATTTGTCGGGTGGAAGGATATGTCTAATAAAAAACTCCCACATAAGAAGTCCCCACAGCAGGCCAGCACCTAGGCCTATAGCAACGAGGATGACCGAAAAAAAGATATCTACGTGCCTTCCGAAATTCCAAACTAGGATAGCGGCCGAGCTAGTACCCATTCCCACAACCGAAAAGACCAAGAAGTTGCGCTTCCTCTTAAGATATTCGCCAATGCGAGCATGAATTTTGTGCATATAGCTATGGTGTACACATTGAGTTGAGCGCGCTCGGCGATCCGTTGTTGAAGTATTGATACGCATAGTAGCTGCCCACGCCCTGCCGCACGCCGCAGAATATTCTATTCTCCTTGATTCTAGCCGGCAAACGGGTGGCCCCATTATTTTTCCGGATTTTTATTAGTTTCCGACCGCAATTTTCGAATCTTCTCGATCTTGAACATCAATGGTTTGAAGATTGTCCACCATGCCACAGCGCCGAGAACTGCTCCAAGAAACAAAAAGCCGACTGCCATAGCAAGTGATCTGTTTACTGTCAACATACCTCGTGAGTACAGATCGTTCGCAAAATATAGCCATTCTGGAATCGCAAACACTAGCGAAAAAAAAATGACGCATTTTACGAAAGAAGACGCTACCCCCCGCAAGAACCGGCCCATTACCCTACCCCTTACTGAGAGTTACACTTGACCATCTCGTACACTCCGATACCTCCCAACCCTCCGGCTACCCACCCGTAGCCGGTCGCATCAGTCCATTAAGAAATGGTGTCACAACTGGTTCTCCCGCAATTGCCATCATGAGTGCCTCAGAACCCCCGGCAGCCGCAGTAGCTGCGACTTCTGGTGCAAGCACCGCGGCAACGGTGATTGCCACTGCGGCCCCAAATACCACTGCACCAAATACGGCACCAGCCAAAGCGTAAGATTGGAAACTTGGGCACGTGTAAGCTTCAGGTGGCGATTGCTCAAGACCACGAGGATCAAAGCGCGAGACTGGATTTCCTCCGACATATGCGTATAGGTTCACACCTCCCTTTAGCCCAATCGGATCCTCACTCACAAATCGCATCAGCGTCGGGCTATAGTAGCGCGCGCGATAGTAGTACAGGCCCGTGCCGTCATTCTCCCGCCCCGTGTACCGGAACGGATTGGCGCTGATCGCTCCCGTTTGGGTCGTCGCGCCGTACGCTTCGTAGCTGTACTGCGTGACCATGTTCCCGCTCGCATCGACCAGCGCCACCACGCTGCCCAATGCATCAGAGATGTAGTACTTCGGCGTTCCATCGATGGTGGTGCTAAGCCACTGGTCGGTCCCGGCTGACAGTTGCGTTCCGGTAGCGCCGCTGGTCGTCATTGTGAACGGATTGTCGCCATCATGCAGATAGCTAGTCGCTTGTCCCGCGATGCTCTTGTTCATTCGACGCCCGAAGGCATCGTACGCAAAACTCGCGCTGTTCGCACTGGCGATGCCAGTGAGCTGATTGCGTGCGTTCCACGTGTAGGTGTTGGTGCCCTCAGTGAGCAGGTTACCGTTGGCGTCGTAGTTCAAGGATTGCCCGTTGGCCTGGGTGAGGCGGTTGCCCGCGCCGATCTGGAAGGTCTGCGCAGTCGGCAGGCTGACCTGCGCGAGACTCCCGCTGGCGCCGATGCGCCTGCCGTTTGCGTCGTAAGTATAGGTGAGATCGCCAATAACACTATTGTCTGCTTTGCGGTAGACGATGCCCGTGAGTTGGTTGGCGACATCATAACCGTAGTTCTGCGTCACGCCGTTAGGCAGCGTTTTGGTAAGCAGCCGATTCGCGTTGTCGTAGGCGAAGCCGACCGTCTGCACGCCTTGCGTGATCTGCGTTAGCCTGTCCGCCGGATCATAAGTATAGCTAACCGTGGGTTGGCCTTGCGCAGTCATACTGGTTCGTCTGTTCGCCGCATCGTACGTATAGCTCACGCTGCCTTGCGGCGTGGTCTCCTGCGTCAGTCGATCGAGGTTGTCGTATTGCAGCGCAATGGTGCCGCTGGTGCTGTCGACGATCTGCGTCACCCGATCCGCCGCATCGTAGGTGGAATCGACCGTGCTCGTGTAGGAAAACGGGGCCAGGGTCGAGCTTTTTGCGAATATGTGCTCGCACCGAACGTATCGGTGTGCCTGACCTTCTTTCACTGTTGTTCGAGCCCGCGGTCGGAATACCACTGTGCTTCGTCAGTCATCGATTTCTTCCGTGGCACTCTATCGTAATGACAACGACGTTACGTAATGCTATGATACGCGCTACAAAAATCAAAGAGCAGACCATGAAACCCGCCACCGCCACAAAACCCCGCCGCGACACCCTGAACCTGCGAATCCCGTCGGCAGAACGCAATCTGATCGACCGCGCCGCGGCCTCAGTCGGTAAGACGCGCACGGACTTCATTCTGGAAGCCGCGCGGCGGGCGGCAGAGGATGCGTTGCTTGATCGGGCCCTTCTGTCGGTCGGCATGGACGCCTATGCAGAGTTCCTGAAACGTTTGGATGCGCCAGCGCAACCGAATGAACGGCTGCGCCACTCGATGCAGGTCATCCCGCCTTGGGCGAAGGGCTGATGCTGACCACCCCGGAACCGTTAGCCAGCCATCACCGGATTGCCGCCTTCACCTCTGGAGTTGCCTCGCTCGACGAGTGGTTGCAGCGCCGGGCTGCGCAGAATCAGGCCATCGACGCATCCCGCACCTTTGTCGTCTGCGCTGACCAGGAGGTCGTTGGTTATTACGCACTGGCCTCGAGTGCGGTCGCTCCGGCTGCCGCGCCGGGGCGCTTCCGGCGCAACATGCCCGACCCGATCCCGATCGTAGTGCTGGGACGCCTCGCGGTCGCGCGGTCGCACCAAAGCCAGGGGCTCGGCCGCGCCATGTTCCAGGACGCCGCCCGTCGCGCGATTTATGCGGCCGAAGCTATTGGCATTCGCGGCCTACTCGTGCACGCACTGTCGGAAGATGCCAGGACTTTCTATCTGCGTCTAGGCCTCGACGAGTCGCCCTTGGGTCCGATGATCCTGATGGTCACGCTCGCCGATTTGCGCACGGCGCTGATGGAGTAGCACAGGCGCCGGCTTTGTTCAAAGCAACCGAAGGAAGCAAAAATGAGCGGTTATCTGGAAAAAGGCCAATGGCACACCGGCTGGTACGACACCCAGGCCACTCAGGGCGAATTCGTTCGCGCCGATTCAGCGTTTCGCAACTGGGTCACCGCCGATGGGTCCAGCGGCTATCCGGCCGAGCCGGGGCGCTATCACCTCTATGTTTCGCTGGCTTGCCCCTGGGCGCACCGGACGCTGATTGTCAGGGCGCTGAAACAGCTCGAGGCGGCCGTGCCGGTCTCGATCGTCGAGCCGGTGATGGCGGAGCAGGGCTGGGCGTTCAGCCCGGCCTTGCCTGACCGCGCCAACGGCTTCTCGCATCTCCATCAACTTTACACCGCCGCGCGGCCCGACTATTCGGGGCGGGTCTCGGTGCCGGTGCTGTGGGATACGAAGACCCGGACGATCGTCAATAACGAATCCGCGGAAATCCTGCGCATGCTGAACCAGGCATTCAATGCCTTCGGTGACAGCAAAGTCGATCTTTACCCAGCTCCGCTTCGCCACGACATCGACCGCATCAACGAATTCGTTTACGAAAACATCAACAACGGCGTCTATCGCTGCGGCTTCGCCACCAGTCAGGCGGCCTACGAGCAGGCTTTCGGCAGACTGTTCGACGCTCTGGACCGCGTCGAGTCGCTACTCGCCGACGGCCCTTATCTTGTCGGGCCATCGGCCACTGAAGCAGATTGGCGGCTGTTTACCACACTGGCCCGTTTCGATGCGGTGTATTACGGCCACTTCAAATGCAACCGCAATCGCATCGAAGACCTCCCGCACCTGTCGCGCTACCTGCGGGAACTCTACCTGGTCCCGGGCGTGGCACCGACCGTGAATATCGACCATATCAAGCGCCATTACTACATGAGCCATCCCCATATCAATCCGTCGCGGATCGTGCCGGTCGGGCCGCGGCTCAAGTTCTGCGCGACCGCCGATCAGGCCGGCGGCAGCTAGCACTGCCTGCCATGGAAGACATTGCAAGGGGAATGGGGCCATGTTGGTCACTTCGGGGCGAATTCATTCCGGCAAAGCTTGTCGACCCCTTTTCCCCCGACTAGCGGCGGGTGTCCACCCAGTTTTCGACTTTCAGCCCGGGCACCCTCCGGAACTCGCTCTCATCGTTGGTCACAACCGTGAGGCGTACGGCACGCGCATGCGCGGCGATCCACAGATCGTTGTTGCCGATCGGCATACCCGCCGCCGCCAAGCTGGCGCGGATTGAACCGTAGTGCGCCGCAACGTCCAGATCCAGGGGCAACACCGGGATCGCCACGATCAACTGCTCGACCGTCGCCAGTGCTTGCGCGGCGCTTGCGCTGCGCGCGGCCCCAAACAATAGTTCGCCGTAAGTGATCACCGACATGGCCAAGTCACCCGCCGCCAGCGCTTCGAAGCGCGAGAGCACCTCCGGCGGCTTGCCCTTGGCGATATAGATGCAGATATTAGTGTCCAGCAGGTAGCGGGGCATCAGAGTGGCTCGCGTCCCTGGGGCGGCCGATCCTCGCGTCCGCCCGCCATAAAATCATCGGGGAGTGAAGCCAGCAACCGAAATCCGTCGGCAGGCGTCAAGCGGCGCTCCCTGAGAATGATCTCATCGCCACGCCTGAATATCTCCACTTCGGTGCTGGCAAACCGAAACTCCTTGGGTAGCCTGACGGCTTGGCTATTGCCGGACTTGAATACTCGGGCAGTCGACATGCTTTTCTCCAAAACGGATATACGTGAAGTATATACTTTATTCTGAATTCGCGTTCGTGAGCCACAAGATAAGCAAGAAACGCAAACCCAACCAAAAGGGCCAGGCCGCCAATGGCACTACTCCAGGGAAGTGGTGATTGGAAACGGGGAAGCCAATAAACCCACTTGCCTGAATTAACCAACTAGGTTAGTATTGACCAGTGGACAAAAGCACCCCGCACTGCAAGCTGCCAGTCGTCAAAGCCTTGATCGCGGGGGGCAAAGTGCGCTCAACCGTGTCCGCGCTAACCGGCGGTGCCGCGTTGGGGTTCGACGCTGCGGGAATGGTCAGTGTCGTCATGGCGCTCGCCCCGGCAGACTTCTACAAGAGCATGACCACGAACGTCGACCACCGAATTTGGCAGGACGTGTACCGGCCGACTACGCCGGCCGGCGAGGTGTATCTGAAACTTACGGTCATTGATGACGTGGTCATCGTGTCCTTCAAGGAGCTATGAGCATGAAATGTCCATCTTGCGCAGCGGCGGAACTGGTACATGACACACGCGACCTGCCGTACACCTACAAAGGGGAATCGACCGTCATCCCGGCTGTTGCCGGAGATTTCTGCCCGGCCTGCGGTGAGGCCGTCCTTGAAATGGGCGAATCGGTGCGCACCAGCGCCTTGATGCTGGCGTTCAACAAGCAAGTCAATGCGGCGATTGTCGATCCGGGCTTTATTGCCAGCGTTCGCAAGAAGCTCGCGCTTGACCAGCGGGAAGCCGCGGAGATTTTCGGCGGCGGCGTCAATGCCTTCTCTCGCTATGAGAGCGGCAAGACCAAGCCGCCTCTGGCGCTGGTGAAGTTGCTCAAGGTGCTTGAGCGTCACCCCGACCTGCTGGACGAAGTCAGAACGGCATGACGGATTGAATTCGCCTGCTCGCGAAAGCCGGGTAAACTGCAATGTGCGCGGCCAATCAACAATATAAAACCATGGCACAAGCTGCGAAACGAGACCCCAACAATCCGATCTTGAACAGCCCGTACGCGGAGCCGGGGTCGCATTACGCCACAGATCAGGCTGGCAATCTCAACTACGACGACGTACGCGAAGGCCGCCGCATTTTTGTTACCGATACGCCGACTATCCCGTTCGCGCAGCGCGAGCCGGGAATGGAAGCTGACAACCCGGTAGTGCAAGCCAAGGGCGCGGCCGACTATCCGCTGAACCCGGTCACCACGCGTGGCCAGGACCCGGAACTCTACTGGATGCACAAGTACGGGCCGGCGGACGAGGAAACGCGGCTCAAAATCGATATTCGCTCGCTCTACCGTCACGAGCACGTCGAGCCCGAAGCGCTGATCCATCGGCTCTACAAGATCACCAAGAGCGAAACTCCGCAGAATGATATGTTCGTCAACGAGACCCTCAAGGTCGAGATCGACGACGAAGCCTTCGATCGGCTCTACGGCTTCCGCTCGCACCCGATACCCGCCAAGAAAGGTAAGCGCATCGCTGTGCGCGTCGTGAGCCAGTTCGGCGAGGAATCGACCAAGGTCATTTCCCTGGGCTGATTTGGTCCCGAAAGGGGCCGAAACTGCACTGACCCATGCAACATCCTACTTTCGCGACGCGTGCGCGGTGCGCACCCTACTCCTTACAATTCCAATGCTGGCACTGGTTCATAAGCCTGCTGCACGGGTCAACGAAATCCCGGCACAGGGAGCAAAATGGGATCGGCGCCAATAACCACGGGAAAAATGCTTGTGCTTGTTGACACTTGAATCATATATTGGTATTTTCGTACCATATTACGTATTTAGCCTTTTCGCCCACTGCGAATATCATCCACACAATCCGCCACGGAGATTTCCATCATGCAACTCCAACGCCATATCAGCAGACGGCTCCACGAAGAGCACATGAACGCGCCGGGCCTGCTCGAGCGCTTCGAACAAATCCTCACCGGGCGCAACGGGTCGTGGCCGCCAGCTTCCGATGACCCGGCCTGGCGCGCGTTTTCGGCCACGCTAGCCGAGGCGTTGGCCAACGAGGTCGCCGGCCACTTCGCACTGGAGGAAAACGCGCTGTTTGGCCGCCTGACCGAGGCCGGCAATGGCGATCTGGTCGAGCTGCTGCTGGAGGAGCACGCCACCATCCGCGCGGTCGTCGAAGAATTGCTGCCGTTATGCGCCCTCACCACCCGCGGCGAGACCGTCGAACCGGGAACTTGGGCAGCCATCAAGACGCATGGGCTGGAACTCGCCGAGCGCTTGGGCGCCCATATCAACAAAGAGGAACTCTCGCTGGTGCCCGCGGTGGAAGAACTGCTCGACGAGGAAACTGACCGCGAACTGGCAATGGCAGGCTGAGCCACAAACGACTCGGAGGACAACTTGAACCAAACTGCCAAACCCGAACTGACCGGCATCACCCTGCGAGCGCTCGCGCCGACCGATCTCGAAGCGGTCGTTGCCATCGACGCCCGGCTGGCCGGCCGCGCCCGGCGCACGCCCTATTTCAAGCGCCGTCTTGATGCTGCGCTGGCCGACCCGAAACTCCACGTCCAGTTCGCCGCCCTGCGCAGCGGCGAACTGGTCGGCTATGTGCTGACCCGCCGGCTCGCCGGAGAATTCGGTTACCCGGAGCCGGCGCTGCGCCTGGAAGTCATCGGCGTCGAACCGGATGCACATGGGCACGGGATAGGCGATGCGTTGCTGAGCGCGGTCGAGAACTGGGCCAGCCGTCATGGCGTCACGGCGTTGCGCACCCAGGCGGCATGGCGTCATCACACGATGCTGCGCTTTCTTGACCACTCCGGCTTTGAACTGGGTCGCAACCAGGTCATCGACTGCGCCGTGCATGCCGGGCGTCTGGGTGACGTGCCCGACGATGCAAGCGCAGCACCCGCGCAGGGCAGCACCGAAACCAATTACGGCACGGCGGCCGCCAACGACTTTGAAGCGCTGGCGCGCGATCTGGCCGACGTGCGCACGCTTGCCGCAGCCGACGCCGAAGCGATCGTGAAAGTCGATCGCGCGCGCACCGGCCGCGACCGTTCCGATTACATTGCGCGACTGGTCAGGGAAGCACTCGACGATTCGGCGATTCGCGTCTCGCTTACCGCGCGCGTCTCCGGCATGGTGGTTGGTTTTATCATGGCCAAGACGGACCTGGGCGACTTCGGACGCACGGCGCCGGTGGCAGTGATCGACACCATTGGTGTTAATCCTGAATTCGCGCATGCCGGCATCGGCAGCGCGCTGCTGTCGCAATTGTTCGTGAATCTGCATGCGCTGCACATCGAACGCGTCGAGACCGTCGTGTCGCGGGAAAACTTCGACTTGCTGGCATTTTTCTACCGCGCCGGGTTCGAGCCGAGCAGCCGGCTCGCGTTCGTGAAACATCTCCACTGACCGTGATCAGCGAGGCACCGCATTCACCTCCCTCACCCTCAATCCCTCTCTCCGAGGGAGACGGAAGCAAGATTGGGCTCTGCGGCCAGCCGCTTGGCACCGGCGACAAAACGGGCCAGCGTCGGCGATATCGCGCCCGGAGGGAGCATCACCTCGATCAACTGAAACCGGCCGCGTTGTCCCTGCGCCGCCGTCAGCGCATCGCGCAATTCCCGGCGGGTGCGCACCCGGACGCCGGCGCCGCCCAGCGCACGCGCAATTTCCGCAAAGTCCCACTCGCCCAGATTGCAGAACGCCGCGCCAGGTTCGAAGGTGCGCAGCATTTCCCATCCGGCGTTGTTGAAGACGACGACAATCGGGTCCCAGCCGTAGCGGGCGCAGTGGCCGAGTTCCATCCCGGTCATCTGGAAGGCGCCGTCGC
>PLYG01000110.1 GCA_003153335.1 Betaproteobacteria bacterium
GGGTCGAGCGAAGCGATACCCATCGTCCCACTCCAAGCGCGGCGAACGGATGTCGCCATAACGGAATTTGGCCGCAAGCGCGGGCAATCTTTTTTCAACCGCGTCGCAGACACTTGCGTTACCATTTTGGAATGCGAAACATATTGGCACCAGCCGGTTCCATCCTTCGGGCGGACATCGAGCTGCGGTTTGGCCACACGGGGGACTCCACAATGAACATAGACCTGCTTTCGTTCACGCCATGGACTGCCGTTGCCGGCGGCATGCNNGCCCTGGTGAACGGGCGCCTTGCCGGCATCAGCGGAATCGTCGGCGGCCTGCTGCGGCCGACGTTGCCCGACATACCCTGGCGGGTGGCGTTCGTGGCCGGACTCGTCGTCGCGCCCACGCTTTACGGGGCATTCGTCTATTTGCCGTCGCTCAAGATCGACGCCAATTACTCGACGCTGGTTGTTGCCGGCCTGCTGGTGGGTGTCGGTACGCGCTACGCCGGAGGCTGCACCAGCGGGCACGGTGTCTGCGGGCTGTCGCGGCTGTCGCTGCGCTCGTTGGTCGCGACCTTGCTGTTCATGGGCGCGGGGTTCGCCACCGTGTACATCGTGCGCCACGTCAGCCAAGCCTGAGGACACGCCATGTATGCCTTTTGTTCTTTTATCGCGGGTCTGGTGTTCGGCATCGGCCTGATCGTCTCCGAAATGGTCAGCCCGGTGAAAGTGCTCGGCTTCCTCGATCTCGCCGGCAACTGGGACCCGTCGCTGGCGCTGGTGATGGCCGGCGCGATCACGGTGGGAGTGATCGCCTTTGCCGTGGCGCGCACGCGCACCGAGACCTTCCTTGGCACGACTATGCGTCTGCCGCAGACCCGGAACCTCGACGGCCGCCTGGTGCTGGGGAGCCTGGTGTTCGGAATCGGGTGGGGGCTCGCCGGTTTCGGTCCGGGTCCAGCGCTGGTGGCGCTGGGCACCGGCCACGTGAAGGCCTTCATCTTTGTTGTCGCGATGATAGCCGGGATGGCGATCTACGAATTCGCCGAAAGGAAACGCGCGCAAAAGACCGCAGGCGCCGCGCCCCACGTCCACGCGCACGAACATGACCACGCGGGTGCAAAGCATCGGGCTCGAAAGGGCCACTGATGCTGATTTTTCGCCAACTCTTCGATTCGCAGTCTTCGACCTACACGTACCTGTTGGGCGACGCCCGGCGCGGCGCGGCGATACTCATCGACCCGGTGTTCGAACAGGCGCGGCGCGATGCCGCGCTGTTGCGCGAACTGGGGTTCACGCTCAAGGCGACGCTGGATACGCACGTTCACGCCGACCATGTGACCGGCGCGTGGCTGATGAAGCGCCAGACGGACAGCGCGATCGCGCTGTCCGCGGAGAGCGGCGCAACCGGCGCCGACCGCTATCTCGCGCACGGCGACCGCGTGACGTTCGGCGATCGCTGGCTCCAGGTGCGCGCCACGCCGGGCCACACCCGCGGCTGCCTGACCTTTGTGGCGGACGACGAAAGCATGGCGTTCACCGGCGACTGCCTGCTGATCCGCGGCAGCGGCCGCACCGATTTTCAGCAGGGCGATCCGCGCGCGATGTACCGCTCGGTGAAGAGCCAGATCCTGTCGCTGCCGCCTTCATGCCTGCTCTACCCGGCCCACGATTATCGCGGCCTGACCGTGACCAGCGTCGCAGAGGAGCGAACGTTCAATCCGCGCCTGGGCGGCGAAATCGGCGAGGCGGATTTTGTCGGCTACATGAACAACCTGGGGCTACCGCATCCCAAGCTGATCGACATCGCGGTGCCGGCCAATCTGCGCTGCGGGCGCCCGGAGCAGGATGCGGCGGTGCCGGCCGATCCGGCGTGGGCGCCGCTGACCTTCACCTTTGCCGGGATCTGGGAGATTCCGCCGGACGCTCTCGAGGAGCGTGCGGCCCAGCTACAGATCGTCGACGTGCGCGATCGCGAAGAATTCAACGGGCCGCTGGGGCGTATTCGCGGCGCGACGCTGATTCCGCTTTCCGAATTCTCCAACCGCACCGGTGAACTCGCGCCGGATCGCCCAGTCGTCGCCGTATGCCGCTCCGGCGCGCGTTCGGCCCAGGCGGTGGTCATGTTGCAAAAGGCAGGATTCAAGGACGTTGCGAACCTCGCCGGCGGCATGCTGCGCTGGCGCACCGAAGGGCATCGCATCGAGGGAGGGCGCGAGTGAAGCCCGTTTCCGTTTACGACGATCGAGGACACGGAACATGAACGATGCCTCCCCAATGCCCATCCGCGCCGGCTTCAATCCGTTGATACGACCGTATCTGGTGATCACCATCGGGGTGATCTCCCCTCGGGCGGTGGCAACGTACTTGTGCGGCGCGGGCCTGAATGGCAGACTGCGCAAATGGCCGCACCGCGTCGTAGCGTGCGATGATGCGCCTCACGTCTGCATCAACCATACTGGCCAGGTGACCATGATGAACAGGAATTGCAACAGGCAAACAAACACTTTGCGTCCGACGTGGGCCGCGGGCATAGGCTGCGCGCTCATCGCAGCGCTCATCGCCACCCTCGCACACGCCGAAGACACGGGCGTCAAGGCGGATGCCAAGCGGGCGGGGCAGACCGTTGGCGCCACAGCACGCGACGTCGGCAACGAGGCCAAGACGGCAGCGCCAGGCGTCTGGCAAAGCATGAAGAACGCCGGCAAGAGCATCGCAGCGGGCGCGAAAAAGGCCGGGACCGAGATCAAGCCGACGGCGAAAAAGGTCGGTACTGAAATCGGGACTGGCGCGAAGAAAGTCGGAAAGGCGGCCAAGGATGGCGGGAAGAAAGTGAAAGGCGCCGCGGCCGGCGAAAAGAAAGCGGGTTGACGAAGGATGATCACCATGACCAACCAATTCAGCATGCGATCGATCGTTCATCTTTTGCGCCGGGCCGCCGGCGCCGCCTGCGCAATGTGCGTGGCGTTGGCGATCGCGGCGCCTGCGCGCGCTGAAGACACGAGCATCAAGGAAGACGTCAAGCGCGCCGGCGAGGTGGTCGGCAATGCGGCGCGCGAAGTCGGCCACGAGGCCAAGAACATCGGCACCGAAATCGGTCAGGGTGCAAAAAAGGTCGGCGGCGAAATCGCCGAGGGCGCCAAGCAAGCAGGAACCGAAATCGCGCAAGGGGCCAAGAAGGTCGGCACCGAAATCGGCACGGACGCCAAGACTGCCGGCCGCGTCGTCGGCAATGCCGCCAGGCAAACCGCCGAGGCTGTCCGCGACGCTCCAAAAAACATCAAGGAATCGATGACCGGGGAAAAGAAGGAGTAGGGTGGCCGCGGCGAGCGGTTATTGACTGGCCAGCGTGCCGGGCATGCGCAGTAGGCAGCCGGGTATGTCGCCGGAAAAGATCGCCATGGCCGTCGCGGTGACGATCGCCGCAATGGCCCGGATCGGCGCCATGAAAAAGGTCACGGGCACCAGCAGCGCCGTGGCCATGGTTGCGGTCAATCCCGGCGCCGCGCCCACCAACAGACCGAACAACGACGCTCCCAGCATCACCACGATGTTATAGGGATCGAACACCATCGCAAAAGCTTGCGCCCAGGCTGCACTCATCGCCGTTTTTCCTCTTGGGTTGCGGTGGCGGTTACCCGGCGATGGGCGCGAGCACGCCCCATGGTAACGGCACCCTGAGCAGCTTGTAGAAGGCGTAGTGAATCGCCAGCGTCATGATCAACGCGATGGGAATCGCCCGCACCAGACACACCTGCATCACCCACATGAATGCGAGCAGATAGACGAAGCCGGTGAGGATGAAGCCCAACCTGTCGACGACAAGCAGATAGCGACAATCGGGAACAGACCACGTTTAATCATTGTCCAGGGCGGAAATCGAGGTCCGTCCCCAATTCGGACACCACCTCAATCCGTCACGAACTCTTCGATCAGCGCCGCCACTTGCTCCGGCTGGTCATGATGGAGCATATGCCCGGCCTGCTCGACCCGCACCAGGCGCAGATCGCGAAACGCGGCCATCCGGCGGTGCCAGTCCTCGTCATTGGCGGTGGCCCATGCATTGCTGCGCGACTCGGTCGCCAGCACCCATAGCACCGGTGCGGTGACCTCGCGCCAGATATGGACCCACTCTTCGCCATGCGACACCGTGGGAAACGGCAGCTTGTGCCTGGGGTCGGCCAGCAGGCGTGCGCTGCCGTCGGGCTGCACCTGGGCCCAGTGCCCCGCCAGGAATTCCGCCCGGTCGCGGCGCAGGCGCGGATTGGTTTTCTGCAAGCGGTCCGCGGCCTCGGCGAGACTGGCGTACGGGCGCAGTGCGGGCGGCTTGGCAAGCGCATCCAGCCACTTGTTCAATTTGCCCGGGGCGTCAGTGGCCGCACCCGAAGGAATGCCGAAGCCCTCGAGCGACACCAGTTTCTTCACCCGCTGCGGGCGCACGCCGGCATAAAGGCTCGCCACATTGCCGCCCAGGCTGTGTCCCACCAGAACCACCGGCGTATCGGGTGACAGCGCGGTGAGCAGCGCATCGAGATCGCCGATGTAGTCCTGGAACCAGTAGCCGTCCTGCGGCCATTCGGTGAGCCCGTAGCCGCGCGAGTCCGGCGCCATGACGTGCCAGTCGCGGGTCAGCGCGTCGACCAGAAACTGGAACGAAGCCGACACATCCATCCAGCCGTGAAGCATGAACAGTTTCGGCGCCGCGGGGTTGCCCCAGGTGCGGACGTGGTAGCGAAGGCCGCGGATGTTCAGGAACTGCGATTGCGACGGGCGCATGAAGGCACAAACCGATACGATGACGGAGTCAGCGATTTTCGCATAATCTGCGCCGGCTCCCGGTAGGCTAAAATCGGAGCATGGCCGATCCCCGTTTCATCCACCTGCGACTGCACAGCGAGTACTCGATCGCCGACGGCATCGTCCGCCATGACGACGCGTGCGCCGCGGCCGCGGCCAATCAGATGCCAGCGCTGGCGCTGACCGATCTGTCCAACCTGTTCGGCATGGTGAAGTTCTACAAGGCNNTGGCCGGGATTGAACCCGGCCAGCCTGCGCAGCGCGCGCTCTTGTTGTGCCAGAGCCGCGAAGGTTACTTGCGGCTGTGCGACTGGCTCACCCGCGCCTACGCGAATCCGCCTGAACGCGGCGCCGTCTGTCTGCAGGCGACCTGGTTCCGCGAAGGCACCAGTGGCTTGCTGGCATTGTCGGGCGCGCCCGGCGGCCCGCACGCCGGCGAACTCGGCACGCTGCTCTCACTCGAACACGATGCGGCAGCCGCGGCCCTCGCGCGATTATGGTCGCAATGGTTTCCCGGCCGCTACTATGTCGAGCTGCAGCGCGCGGGCTGGCCCGACGACCGCGAAGCGAATGCCGCGGCAATCGATCTCGCCGCGCGCTTAAGGCTCCCGGTGGTCGCCACCCATCCGGTGCNNATCAAGCGCGAGGATTTCACCGCACACGAAGCGCGGGTATGCATTTCCGAGGGCGCCATTCTCGCCGACCGGCGCCGGCAGCGGCGCTTTACGCCAGAGCAGTATTTCAAGACGCAGGAAGAGATGGCCGCGCTGTTCGAGGATTGCCCGGAGGCGCTGGCCAACGCGGTCGAGATCGCCAAGCGCTGTAATCTGACCATCGAACTGGGCACGAATCATCTGCCCGCGTTTCCGACGCCTCCCGGTGTCACGCTGGACCAGCATTTGCGCGACGAAGCGGCGGCGGGCCTCGCGCGGNNTACTTCCTGATCGTCGCCGATTTCATCAACTGGGCGCGCAACAACGGCGTGCCGGTGGGACCCGGCCGCGGCTCCGGCGCCGGCTCGCTGGTCGCCTACAGCCTGGGTATCACCGATCTCGATCCCCTTCACTACAAGCTGCTGTTCGAGCGTTTTCTCAATCCCGAGCGGGTGTCGATGCCCGACTTCGATATCGACTTCTGCCAGGACGGCCGCG
>PLYG01000526.1 GCA_003153335.1 Betaproteobacteria bacterium
TCTCGTCCTCGATCATCATGCAGCTGGCGACCGTAGTGGTTCCCACGCTCGAGGCGCTGAAAAAGGAAGGCGAATCGGGCCGCAGGAAGATCACCCAGTACACGCGTTACGGAACGCTGTTCCTGGCGCTTTTCCAGGCGATAGGCATTTCGATCGCCCTTGAGTCGCAACAGGGATTGGTGCTGGAGCCGGGTCTGGTATTCCGGATCACGGCGGCGGTAACGCTGGTGACGGGCACGCTGTTCCTAATGTGGCTGGGTGAACAGATTACGGAGCGCGGCCTGGGCAACGGGATATCGTTGATCATTTTCGCGGGTATCGCGGCCGGGTTGCCGCACGCGCTGTCGGGTTCGCTGGAATTGGTGCGGACCGGTGCGTTCTCGATTCTTGTCGCGCTGTTCATCTTTGGGCTGGTCCTCGGCGTGACTTATGCAGTGGTGTTTGTCGAACGCGGCCAGCGCAAGATTCCGGTCAACTACGCGAAGCGTCAGATCGGGAACCGGCTGTACGCGGGCCAGGCTTCGCATCTGCCGCTGAAACTGAACATGGCCGGTGTGATCCCGCCGATTTTCGCGTCCAGCATCATCCTGTTCCCGGCGACCATACTGCAGTGGTCCGGCGGCGGGGCGGCCGAGGGAGCTCGCCGGATGCTGTCGGACATCGCGAGCACGCTGACGGTCGGACAACCCGTATATGAACTGATTTACGCCTCGGCGATCATATTCTTCTGCTTTTTCTACACGGCGTTGCAGTACAACCCGAAGGAAACGGCGGACAACCTGAAAAAGAGCGGTGCGTTCGTTCCGGGCTACCGTCCCGGCGACCAGACTGCGAAGTACGTTGAAAAGATAACGCTGCGCCTGACCCTGATCGGGGCCATTTACGTGACCCTGGTCTGCCTGATTCCGGACATGCTGATCGCGTGGCGCAACGTGCCGTTTTATTTCGGTGGCACGTCGCTGATGATCATCGTGGTGGTAAGCATGGATTTCATGACGCAGGTGCAGGCGTACCTGATGTCGCAACAGTATGAAAGTCTGCTGAAGAAAGCGAATTTCAAGGGCGGCCTGCCGACGCGCTGATGTCCAAAGAAGACGTGATTCAGATGCAGGGAGAAATCCAGGAAACGCTGCCCAATGCGACGTTTCGGGTGAAGTTGGAAAATGGCCATATGGTGCTGGGACATATCTCGGGAAAGATGAGGATGAATTACATCAAGATCCTCCCGGGCGACAAAGTGACGGTCGAGCTGACGCCTTACGACCTTAGCCGCGCGCGTATCGTGTTTCGCGCCAAGTGAATTTCTGAGCTAAATAGTGAAGAGGAAAAGCGATGAAAGTGCTCGCTTCTGTAAAGAAAATCTGCCGTAAGTGCAAAGTGATCCGGCGCAAGGGCGTGGTTCGTGTGATCTGCGAAGATCCGCGCCACAAGCAGCGTCAAGGCTAAGAGTCTGTGGAAAAGCGTAGCGAGGATGGCCATATGCTAGGCGTACGGAGCGCAGAAACCGGAGCGTACTTGATCGTAAGTGAGGATTTCGAGCACCGTGCAACGACGCAGATGGCCACCGCAGTAGCTTTTCGACAAATTGCTAATTAGGAAATAGATTATGGCTCGTATCTCAGGCGTCAACATCCCCAATCACCAGCACGCGTCGATCGCGCTGACCGCGATTTACGGCATCGGCCGCCCGCGCGCGCGCAAGATCTGCGACAAGGTCGGCATCGCCCACTCGACGAAAGTCAAGGATATCGACGACGCGGCGATGGACAAGCTGCGCGACGAGGTCGCCAAGTATACGGTTGAAGGTGATCTGCGCCGCGAGGTGACGATGAGCATCAAGCGGCTGATGGACCTGGGCTGCTATCGCGGCACGCGGCACCGCAAGGGGCTGCCCGCGCGCGGACAGCGCACCCGCACCAACGCACGCACCCGCAAGGGCCCGCGCAAGGCAATCGCCGGCGCGAAGAAGTAAGGGACTGAATCGACATGGCAACCAACGCTAAGACCGCCGCCACGCGCGCGCGCAAGAAAGTCAAGAAGAACGTGACCGAGGGCATTGCCCACGTGCACGCGTCTTTCAACAACACGATCATCACCATCACCGACCGCCAGGGCAACGCGCTGTCGTGGGCGACTTCGGGCGGCGCCGGTTTCAAGGGCTCGCGGAAGTCGACGCCGTTTGCCGCGCAGATCGCCGCGGAAGCCGCAGGCAAGGCCGCGCAGGAATGCGGCGTCAAGAACCTGGAAGTCCGCATCAAGGGCCCGGGCCCGGGGCGCGAGTCTGCAGTGCGTGCGCTGAATGCGATCGGGCTCAAGATCACCAGCATCCAGGACGTGACGCCGATTCCGCACAATGGTTGCCGGCCGCCCAAGCGCCGCCGGATTTGATGAGGGTTACCGTCACTTTTTTCTCGAAACCAACGCCTGATCAAGGTCTGCAGCATGGACCGGCAACCGGGCATCAACATCAAGCACAGGGATAGCAATGGCACGTTATACAGGCCCCAAATGCAAGCTGGCGCGACGGGAAGGCACTGATCTTTTCCTGAAAAGCGCGCGTCGTTCACTCGACTCCAAGTGCAAGCTGGATACGCCGCCTGGTCAACACGGGCAGAAATCCGGACAGCGTTTGTCCGGTTACGGCTTGCAGTTGCGGGAAAAGCAGAAAATCCGCCGGGTTTACGGGCTGATGGAGCGGCAGTTCCGCCGCACCTTCGCCGAAGCGTCGCGCCTCAAAGGCTCGACCGGCGAAAATCTGCTCAAGCTGCTGGAGGCGAGGCTGGACAACGTGGTGTACCGGATGGGCTACGGCTCCACGCGCGCCGAAGCCAGGCAACTGGTCAGCCATAAATCGATTGTCGTCAATGGGCAGGTCGCGAACATTCCATCGATGTGGCTCAAGCCCGGCGACGTGGTGTCGGTGCGGGAGGCGGCCAAGAAACAACTGCGGATTCAGGACGCGTTAATGCTGGCCGAAAAGATCGGCTTCCCGAGTTGGGTAGAGGTCGATATCAAGAAAATGGAGGGAACCTTCAAGGGCGCCCCCGATCGCTCGGAGTTCGCGCAGGACATCAACGAAAGCTTGGTCGTCGAGTTGTACTCGAAGTAACCGGCAGTCCGGGCGGCGCCGCACTGTGGCGGCACCCGGTCCGTTCGTCCGATTGCAACGTAGAGGCAAGGATCATCTATGCAGAGCAGTGCTTTTTTGAAGCCGCGTATCATCAACGTCGAGCCGATCAACCCGTTTCATGCCAAGGTCGTGATGGAGCCGTTTGAGCGTGGGTACGGCCATACGCTGGGCAACGCGCTGCGGCGCGTGCTGNNACATCCTGCTGAACCTCAAGGGCGTGGTGATGAAGCTCCACAACAAGCCCTCGGCGATGCTCAAGCTCGTGAAGTCGGGCGAAGGCGTAGTCAAAGCGGCCGATATTGAAACCGGCCATGACGTGGAAATCGTCAACCCCGATCACATCATTGCGCACCTGACGGCAGGCGGCAAGCTGGAAATGGAAATCAAGGTCGAAGGCGGACGCGGGTATCAACCGTCGACCGCGCGGCCCAAGGCCAGCGAGGGTCGCAACATCGGCCACATTCTGCTCGACGCATCGTTCAGCCCGGTCAAGCGGGTCAGCTATGCGGTCGAATCGGCACGCGTTGAACAGCGAACCGACCTCGACAAGCTGGTGATGGNNTCGAGCCGGAAGAAGCGATCCGCTACGCGGCGCGCATTCTGGTCGATCAGTTGTCGGTGTTCGCGGCGCTGGAAGGCACGACGCTGACTACCGAGGAACGCCGCTCGCCGCAAGTCGATCCGATGCTGTTGCGTCCGGTCGACGATCTCGAACTCACGGTGCGTTCGGCCAACTGCCTCAAGGCTGAGAACATCTACTACATCGGCGACCTGATTCAGCGGACCGAAACCGAATTGCTGAAGACGCCGAACCTGGGCCGCAAGTCGCTTAACGAAATCAAGGNNTCAAGGAAGTGCTGGCCTCGCGCGGGCTGACCCTGGGCATGAAGCTGGAGAACTGGCCGCCGGCGAACCTGGAACGCCCGTAAGGCGTACCCGATCTCCGCATTAAAGAGAGAACATCATGCGTCACCGTCACGGACTTCGAAAACTCAATCGCACCAGCGCACACCGGCTGGCAATGCTGCGCAACATGACCAACTCGCTGCTCAAGCACGAGGTCATCAAGACCACGCTGCCCAAGGCAAAGGAATTGCGCCGCGTCGCCGAGCCCATCATCACTCTGGGCAAGAAGCCTTCGCTGGCCAATCGCCGGCTGGCGTTCAATCGCCTGCGCGATCGCGACATGGTGGTCAAGCTCTTCGCCGAGCTGGGGCCCCGCTACGCCACGCGTAACGGCGGGTACTTGCGCATCTTGAAGATGGGTTTCCGGCAGGGCGACAATGCACCGATGGCGCTGGTGGAACTCATGGATCGGCCGGAAGCAGCGGCGGATGCGGCAAAGGACTCGGCAGCGGCAACAGAATAGTCTTTTGCGGTGAAGGATCGCTTTGCGCCTGCCGCAAAGCGTTGCCGGACTCGCAGGCAGTCAGGAAAGGCCATGCGCATGCGTGGCCTTTTTTGTTTTTTTCCTTCTCCCCGCAAGCGGGGCGAGGGAACACNNTCGGGGTGAGAGGATTCGAACCTCCGGCCTCTACGTCCCGAACGTAG
Organism: Betaproteobacteria bacterium; assembly: GCA_003153335.1. Taxonomy (GTDB): domain Bacteria; phylum Pseudomonadota; class Gammaproteobacteria; order Burkholderiales; family Casimicrobiaceae; genus PALSA-1005. The sequence goes on from PLYG01000526.1 coordinate 4,682, forward strand.
CGCTCTACCAGGCTAAGCTACACCCCGAGGTCACCTGCTTGGCCGGAAATACTGCCGCCGGCCCGCCGTGTGTTTGCGATCAGGCAGAACGCCGAACCGCGAAACTCGCCAATTGTATCAGAGAATCCTTGTGATTTGAATCGGGCAACAGATGCAATGCGGCGGATGCCCGGTCGGCCTCCGCCGCGGCGACCTGCCGCGAGTAGGCGAGGGCGCCCGTCGATTCGATCGTCGCGTGAATCGCCGCAAAATCCTGCAGGCCGCCCTCAGTGATCGCGTGGCGCACGATTTGGCGCTCTTCGGGCGTGCCCTTGGTCATTGCGTGAATCAGTGGCAGGGTGGCCTTCCCCTCGGCCAGGTCGTCCCCCAGATTCTTGCCGATCACCGATGCTTCGCCCGAGTAGTCGAGCACATCGTCGATTAGTTGAAACGCCGTGCCAAGATGGGTTCCGTAACTGCCCAATGCATCCTCGAGCGTGCGGTCGGCGCCGGCGAGGATGGCGCCCAGGCGCATTGCCGCTTCGAAGAGCTTCGCGGTCTTGCGGCGCACGACATCAAGATAGCGGGCTTCGTCGACATCGGGATTGCGGCAGTTGAGCAGCTGCAGCACCTCGCCTTCGGCGATCACATTGGTCGCATCGGACAGAAGTTCGAGCACCCGCATCCGATTGAGCCTAACCATCATCTGAAACGCCCGCGAGTACAGGAAATCGCCGACCAGCACCGAGGGCGCATTGCCGAATTCGGCGTTCGCTGTCGGCCTGCCCCGCCGCAGCGAGGACTCATCCACCACATCGTCGTGAAGCAGCGTTGCGGTGTGAATCAGTTCTACTACGGCGGCCAGCGTGTAGTGATTCCGCCCCTGGTAACCGCAGGCGTTTGCCGACAGGACCAGCAGCGCCGGACGCAGCCGCTTGCCACCGCTGTTCACGATGTGTTCGGCGACGTTCTGGACCAGCACGACATCCGAATGCAACGACTCGCGTATGACTTTGTCCACTTCAGCCAGGGCTGGAGTGAATCGGGATTGGAGCAGGTCGTAGGCCAAGATCAGCAAGGAAGTGTGTTACGGCCGCAATTATAACCGGCAGGGGCCCCAACAGGCTGTTGCAAAGCTACTGCTGGCCATCTGCGGCCGCTGTTGCCAAATGAGATGGTGCTCGAAATCCTCACGAACGCCCAAGTACACGCTCCGGTTTCTGCGCGCCTCATTTGCCAACTGAGGCCCTGCAGCTGGCCATCCTCGCCACGCTTTTCAACATCCTGTTAACTCATACATCCCGCGTGTCCGCACTGGAATTTGACCTGGGAAACCAGAAAAGCTATAATAAAAGGCTTTCCTCCGTCTGGTTCCAGCCGTTGCAATTTTCAGCAAACGCGGAAACAACAGCTTTCATTCAAGTCAACTGAGGTCTCAACCATGTATGCGGTCATAAAAACCGGCGGCAAGCAGTATCGCGTTGCTCCCGGCGAAAAACTCAAAGTAGAACAGATACCGGCAGACATTGGCAGCGAGGTTGTTCTCGATCAGGTCCTGCTCGTCGGCAATGGCGACGCGGTGACCGTCGGCAAACCCCTCGTCGCCGGCGCGTCGGTCACAACGAAAGTGCTCGCCCAGGGCCGCGGCGTCAAAGTGACGATTTTCAAGATGCGCCGCCGCAAGCATTACCAGAAACATCAGGGTCATCGGCAGAACTTCACTGAGCTGTCGATCGAGTCGATCAACGCATAACCGGGGCACACGAATATGGCACACAAAAAAGCGGGCGGCTCATCGCGCAATGGCCGCGACTCCCAAGCAAAACGCCTTGGCGTCAAGGCCTTTGGCGGCGAACTGATTTCGGCTGGCAGCATCATCATCCGCCAGCGTGGTAGCCGGGTGCACCCCGGCGACAACGTCGGCATGGGCAAGGATCACACCTTGTTCGCGCTGGTCGACGGCCACGTTAAGTTCGCGGTCAAGGGCTCACACCAGCGCAAGACCGCAAGTATCGTTCCCCCCGCGGCCAGCTGAACGCGGGGGGAATACAAAGAAACCCGGCCTCGGCCGGGTTTTTTGTTTGAATCACGCCAGAGCGCCGGCGCGCGGAGACGCCTTAGCAGGCTGTTGAAAAACTGCCGCGGTGGCGATCTGCGGCCTCGGTTGCGAACTCAGACGGTGCTCGAAATCCTCACGTACGCCCTTGTACGCTCTGGTTTCTGTGCGTCTCATTTGCCAAACCGAGGCCTTGCTGCTGGCCAGCCTCGCTACGCTTTTCAACAGTCTGCTGCCGCAGCGGAGAAATCTATCTTCGCTCCAGCCACCACAGCATGCCGACGGCGAGCAGAAAGAACATCAACGTCGGGAAAACCGCGCTGGGCAGCGGCGGCCAGTCGTACAGCACGCCCAGGTAGGTGAAGAACATGTTGAACGTATAGAACAGCAGCCCCAGCATGATGCCGCTGAAAATGCGCATGCCTATGCCGCCGGAACGGCGCTGAAACTGCGCGAACGGCAGCGCCAGGAACATCATCACCAGGACCGCCAAGGGATAGCAAACTTTTTTCCAGAACGCGATTTCGTAGCGGGACGTCTTTTGCTTGTTTTCGCTCAGGTAGTCGATGTACTGGTACAGATTGGCCGCCGACATTCTCTCGGGTTGGACCAGCAGGACCGAAAGGAATGACGGGTCGAGCACCGAGCGCCAGATCATCTCCGGCGTGCGCGATACGCGGGTGGCGCCGCCGTCCAGCACGGTCTGGGTGATGCCGGTGAGCTTCCATTGATTGGCGCCCAGATAGCTCCCGCGTTCGGCGAGGCTCACGCTTTGCAGGTGGTGGTCGGCGTCGAACTCGTAGATCTTCACGCCCAGCAGCGTGGTGTCGGGCAACTCGACCTGCCGGATGTTGATGAAATTGCGATCCTGGCGCAGCCACACGCCCGAACGGAACTCCTGGGCGACCACCTGGTTGCGCGCCTGCAGCTTGAACTGCTGCGCAATTTTTTCCGAGTAGGGAACAACGAACTCGCCGAGCGCGAAGGTAATCGCGACCAGGACCAGCCCCACGCGCGTGAGCGACCATCCGATCTGCGGCAGCGATGCGCCGGAAGAGCGCATCACCGTGTATTCCGAATTGCCTACCAGTTGCGCCAGGGCGAACAGCGTGCCGATCAGCGCCGCGATGGGAAACACTTCGTAGATGTGGTTGGGCAGTCCGAGCAGCACGTAAAACACGGCCCGGCGAAAGGCGTAGCCCACGCCCAGATCGCCCAGTTCGCGGATGAGATCGAAAAAGGCGAACAGGACGACCAACCCCAGCAGTACAAGGAATGAACTTCCCAGCACTTCGCGCCCGATGTAGCGGTTGAGTGTCTTCATCGCGACCGGCGCACGCTGCGCAACAGGCTGTAGATGGAGAGCTGGCGCCGGAACACGAACACGACGATCACCGCCATCAGCCCGTGCGTCATCAGCAAGGCAAACGGCAGGCCGATGTTGCCCTGCCCGAGACTGCTTTGCGCAAAGCTGATCCAGTTGTAATAGATAGTGAAAGCCAGGATGGCGACCATCAGGTTGAAGGACCTGCCTATCCGTGGATTGACGTAGCTGAGCGGAATGGCCATCAACGTCAACAGCATGGCCATCACGGGCAGAGCCAGCCGCCAGAAAATCTCCGCCACGGGCTGCGGGCCCGGGCGCTTGATCAACTCCGCAGTCGGCGTCGACTTGAGTGTCGGTTTATCGCGTTTCACCGCGCTGGTCTCGATGTGGCGCCCCAGCTTGGCGAAATCCACGATGCGAAACTCGGCGGACCCAGGCTCACCTTCGTACCGGCTCCCCTTAAGCAGGACCAGGTAAAGCTCGCCGGAGGGAAGGGTGTCCAGATATCCCGACAAGGCCGCCGTCACCACCGACTTCCCGTTTTCGACCGACTGGATGAACACGTTGTTGATGCGGTTGGACAACGGATCGAAACTTTCGATGAAATAAATCAGGTCGGACTGCTTGGCTTCCTTGAACAGCCCGGGCGCCAGCGCAGTGGCTTCATTACGGGATTCCAGAATGCGCATGTACTGTTGTGTCTTTTCCTCCGCCCAAGGCGACAGTCCGAGGCTGAGTACGCCGATGATGACCACCAGTGGCGTCGCGAATATGAGGATGGGCCGGATCCAGGCGGTCAGGCTGAGTCCCGAGGTAAACCAGACGATCATCTCGCTGTCGCGATAGGCGCGCGTAAGCACGAGGAGCACTGAAAGAAACAGGGTTACTGACAGCGCCAGCGGCAAATAGAAAATCGCGCTGAAGCCCAGCAACGCAAAAACGCTATCGCTAGGCACCGAGCCGCCGGCGGCCAGATCCAGCACGCGCACCAGTTGGCGGGAAACGCCGATGGCCAGAACCACCAGAAACACCGCAATAGCGGTACCGGTGAGTTCCCGCAGGAGCGCGCGGCGGAAAAGCATCGAAATTTTGACTTTTCGGGTGTTTTTTGCGGATAATGCAAACTTCTGCCATTTCCGACAAAAATTGTCTAGGTGACCGGATGGAATTTACCATAAAGAGCGGCAGTCCGGAGAAGCAGCGCACAGCCTGCGTCGTGGTTGGCGTATTCGATAATCGCAAGCTAACGCTGTCTGCGGAACTGATTGATCGGGTCGCCAACGGCTATTTGAGCGAGATCATCCGGCGCGGCGACATGGAGGGCAAGCTCGGCTCTTCGCTGCTCTTGCACAATGTTCCCGGCACACTTTCCGACCGGGTGCTGCTGGTTGGGCTGGGCAAGGAGCGCGAGTTTCGCGAAGCCGAGTTTCGCCAGGCCCTGCGCACGGCAGTAAAACTGCTCAATGAAACCGGTTCTTATGAAGCGGTTATTTATGTGACCGAAGAATCGGTCAAGAAGCGCGACATCGGCTGGCGGATCGAGCATGCAGTCGTGATGGCGATGGAAGCCGTCTATCGCTTCGACCAGATGAAAAGCAATCCACCCGAGCTGCGGCGTCCATTGCGCAAGCTCACGCTGTCGGTGCCTCAGCGCAGCAATCTCGCGACCGGCGAGGCCGCGGTCAACCGCGGATTGGCGATCGCCAGTGGCATCAAGCTGGCGAAAGATCTAGGCAACCTGCCCGGAAACGTCTGCACGCCGGTCTATCTGGGCGAACAGGCGCTGTTGCTGGCCAAGGATTTCGCCGGCGTCAAGGCGACGGTGCTCGATCGCGCGGAAATCGAAAAACTGGGCATGGGTTCGTTCCTGTCGGTGACCAACGGGAGCGCGCAGCCGCCGCGGTTCATCGTGCTCGAATATTACGGCGCGACAAGAAAGCAAAAGCCGGTGGTTCTTGTGGGCAAAGGCATCACATTTGACGCCGGAGGTATTTCGCTCAAGCCCGGTGAGGCGATGGACGAAATGAAATACGACATGTGCGGCGCGGGCAGCGTGCTGGGCGTGTTCAGGAGCCTCGGCGAATTGAAGCCACCCGTCAATGTGGTCGGGCTGATCGCCACTTGCGAAAACATGCCGGGCTCGCGGGCAACCAAGCCGGGCGACGTGGTCAAGAGCATGTCGGGGCAAACGATCGAGATTCTCAATACCGACGCCGAAG
>PLYG01000434.1 GCA_003153335.1 Betaproteobacteria bacterium
GCTGGCGGCCTTCTATCTTGATCGCTGCCACCCCGCTGCGCACGAGTTCCGGGAGTATTGCGATCGTATTGAGGCTGGTGGGTTCTTCCAGAGCGTAATAGTTCTGGTCGTTGACTGCGAAGCGGCCCTTGCACAATGTCGGATAGCCGGCCATTTCGTCGGGCTCGAAATGGTCGATGAGCACACCGTTCAGGCGGGAATCGACACCGTTGGGGGTGTCGATCCAGCGTACCGCCCGGGCTGGCGAGCACGCGCCGTGGCGATTGGGCGCTTCGCCGGTCACGTATGACGAGAGATGGCAGCGCCCTTCGACCATGACGCAGAGGCTGCCGAAGCCGAACACCTCGATCTCCGGTATCGCGTGCCGGATCAGATCCTCAACCTGTTTAAGTGACAACACGCGCGGCAGCACCGCGCGCTGGATCCCGAACTGCTCGTGATAGAAATTGATCGCTAGATGACTGGTTGCCGAGGCCTGAACCGACAGGTGCAAGCGCAGTTCCGGATAAGTCCGCGACGCGTAACGCAACAAGGCGGCGTCGGCCAGGATCAACGCGTCCACCCCCGCCTGCGCCGCGCGATCGACCGCGCGGCGCCAGAGCGCAACGTTGTCGGGCGCCGCGTAGGTATTGAGCGCCAGCAGCACCTTGGCCCCGCGGGCATGTGCATACGCTATGCCGGCTGCCGCCTGCGCTTCGTCGAAATTCAGCCCGGGGAAGTTTCGTGCGTTGGTCGCATCGCGCCAGCCCATGTACACGGCGTCTGCGCCATGATCGATTGCGGCCTTGAGCGCCGGCAGGCTGCCGGCCGGACACACGAGTTCAGGCTTCGTGCGCGCCGGCCGCGGGCTCGGGCCGTTGACGGAAAATGACATCCAGGTTGCTCTCCTATTCGACGAAAAACCGCCGCTCGCAGAATTCGCTTTGCTTGCCCAGGTTGAAACTGGCGACCGGACGATGATACCCCATCACCCGGGTCCACACTTCGCAGCGGGTGCGTTCGGTGGGGTCGAGCAGCAGTGCGGCGGCGTCGGCAACGTTCAGCTGGGTCAGGTCTAATGGTGCGTTCATGGGTTTTTCCTCCTCGGGGTTGGATCAGGGTTGCGCAACAGCATCTGCGGCGTGCTTGCGGGCAAGCGCCTCCACGTCACAGGTCGGACAGAATTCGTGGTGCCCGGACAGATACCCATGCTTCGGACACACCGAAAACGTCGGTGTGATGGTGATATAGGGAATGCGGTACCGGGTCAGCACGCGCTTGACCAGCGAGCGCGCGGCGTCGGCCGACGATAGCGGCTCGGTCATGTACAGGTGCAGGACGGTGCCGCCGGTATAACGGCGCTGCAGGTCTTCCTGCCGATCCAGCGCTTCGAACGGGTCTTCGGTGAAGCCCACCGGAAGTTGCGTCGAATTCGTGTAGTACGGCTTCTCCGCCGTGCCCGCCTGGAGAATATCGGGGAAACGCTTGCGGTCTTCCTTGGCAAAGCGATACGTGGTTCCCTCGGCGGGCGTCGCTTCGAGGTTGTACAGATGTCCGGTCGTCTCCTGGAATTCGATCATCCTGGCGCGTATGTGGTCCAGCAGGCGCACCGCCATCGCGTGCCCCCATGGGGTCGTGATGTCTTCGCGATCGGCGGTGAAATTGCGGACCATTTCGTGCGCGCCATTGACGCCGATCGTCGTGAAGTGATTGCGCAGCGTGCCCAGATAGCGCCGGGTGTACGGGAACAAGCCGGCGTCAATGTGGTGCTGAACGACGCGGCGCTTGATCTCCAGACTGTCGCGCGCGAGCTCCAGCAGCACGTCGAGCGCCTTGAACAGCGCGGTTTCGTCGCCGCGATGCAGGTAACCCAGGCGGGCACAGTTGATGGTCACCACGCCGACGGAGCCGGTTTGCTCGGCTGAGCCAAAGAGACCGTTGCCGCGCTTCAGGAGTTCGCGCAGGTCGAGCTGCAGCCGGCAGCACATCGAGCGCACCATATTCGGGGTGAGGTCCGAGTTCAGAAAATTCTGGAAATAGGGCAGTCCATATTTAGCGGTCATGTTGAACAGCAGGTCCGAGTTCTCGCCGTGCCAGGGGAAATCGGGGGTGATGTTGTAGGTCGGAATCGGAAACGTGAAAGTGCGGCCTTTCGCATCGCCGGCGAGCATGACTTCGATGTACGCGCGATTGATCATCGCCATTTCGGGGCCGAGGTCGCCGTACATGAAAGGCATTTCGACTCCGCCGACGACCGGCACCTGTTCGCGCAAGTCCTCCGGGCAGACCCAGTCGAAAGTCAGATTTGTGAATGGCGTCTGCGTGCCCCAGCGCGAGGGCACGTTCAGGTTGTAGACCAACTCCTGGATGCACTGCCTGACTGTCGTGTAGTCAAGCCGGTCCTTGCGGATGAATGGCGCCATGTACGTGTCGAACGACGAGAAGGCCTGCGCCCCGGCCCACTCGTTTTGCAGCGTGCCCAGAAAGTTGACGATCTGTCCGATCGCGCTCGACAGGTGCCGGGGTGCGGTCGCTTCGACCTTGCCCGGAATGCCGTTCAGGCCTTCATGCAGGAATTGCCGTAGCGACCATCCGGCGCAATACCCGGAGAGCATGTCAAGGTCGTGAACGTGAAAGTCCGCGCGGCGATGCGCGGCGCCGATCGCCGCCGGGTAAATGTGGTCCAGCCAATAATTGGCGACGACCTTGCCGGCAATGTTCAGGATCAGGCCGCCCAGCGAGTACCCTTGGTTGGCGTTCGCCTGCACCCGCCAATCGGCCCGCGTCAGGTATTCGTCGACGGTCGACTGCACATCGATGGCCGTGCGCGGTGCCGCGACGGGCGTGGCAAGGGTATTCAGGTCCGGCGTTAGATCATTCATGAGGTTAACACCTGAAGTTTAGACACACGCCACCTG
>PLYG01000562.1 GCA_003153335.1 Betaproteobacteria bacterium
GCACCTGCTCATCGAACGTGAGCCGGCGCAGCTCCATTTTCATCTTGCCAACTTCGTCTGCCTGCGAGGCCGATATGGCCGTCAGCAATCGCGCCATTGAATCGAGCGCGCGGTCGGCGTCATCGCTGGAAAATGGTTCCTGGTGCGCCCACTTGTTGCGCCAGTCGCGCAACTCCTGCACCAGTGAACGCTCGGCGCGCCCTAGCGTCTTGCCAAAGATTTCGTTCCACGATTCCCACATCAGCTTGAGGAGTGCCGCCACGTCCCATTCGGAGATCGGCTTCTTGTCGACCTGCCGGTCCTCGCCCATGTAGCGCATCGCCTCGGCGGCAGCCTGCGCCTTGTGAAAACTCTTGAACTCACGCTCGGCGAACGGCGCAAGTCCCTGACGAAGCAGATCCATTGCCTTGCCGACGCGCTCTTGATTGGTGATGGCCATTCTGCGGGCTCCGTGGCTAGGTTAGATGGGAGACATCTACGTCGCCCCAGTGTTGTTTGAGATATTCCGCCACAAGGCGGCGGTGGCATTGGTGCGGCTTGTCCTCGCTGCACAACAGGCAGCCGTCTGCGACAACTTCTTTGGGAATCGTCTCCTCGATGCGCCTCTGTTTCATCAACTCTAGGAATCGTTTCTCGTAAGTCTGCCAGTCGCCGCGCTGCTTCTTGTACTCGTCCAGCATTTCCTGGGTCGGCGCGAGCATGGGCAGATGGACATACTCCATGCTGCAGATTTCTTTAAGAAAGAAAGCTAAATCATCTTTCTTTGCGAAGCCGGCGAGTTGCGACACGTTGTTGAGTCGAACATCCACGACCCGCTTGGCACCGGAACTGCGCAGCAAGTCGAAGAAACGCCGCGCTGTCTTTTTGGTAAATCCAATGGTGAACACCTTCATTGCGCGTCTCCCACGCCTTCGGTCGCGAGCTTCTCGTCCACATACGCAACCTTCTCTTCTTGCTTAACGAGGGCNNATCAGTTCCTGCCTAGATTGCATGAGATCCTCACGCGGTAGCCCCACCATATCGAGCAACCTCATCATGGCATCGCCATGCGATTCCAGCCGACCGTCTGCCAAAATGTGGTCCACAGCAACTCCTTGTTCATCCAGCGCACGGGCTACCAGCAAAGTGCGGTGACACTCCAATGGCTCTTTCTCGGCGCACATCAGAGCGATGCGGTGCTCGTGCGCACCGCGAAGGACACGTTCGATTCCGCGGTGGAACAGATCAGTGCGTGCCAGCCGCCCATACTGAACGCGCCCGTTTTCGTAGCACGACCGATCATCTGATCGCGCCCCCAACTCGCGCCCCAAGAACACATACTTGATGCCGTGTGCTTTCAGCCCGATTTCGAGGGCATCCTTGTTGAACTGTGGGTTGAAGCGACTAAATGGGGCCGAGCGCACGTCCGCTAGGGCTGTCACTCCGTGCTGTTTCAATAGCGCCACGAACACTTCAAACGGATGCGTGGAGTGCCCGACCGTAAAGACTGATCCAATCTGTTCGCTCATGTTGTCGCGCCTCCACCGTGCTCGATGATGGCTGCTACGAGCTTGTAGCGGTAGTACTGGCCCTTCGTTTCGTACGGTTCGCCGAGGCTGATTGTCAGACAGCACTCGCCAAGTGAATAGCTCCGATCACCGCGAGCCAGAAAGTTCCGCTCGATGTAAGGGTCGGTAACCCATAGCACGTACTGGGCCGCTGCGTGCTGAAACCGTGCCTGTACGCGGCGCTTCGGATTACCGAATGCCTCTGAAGGAGCAAAGACGTGCAGGTCGACACGGGGGACATGAATGAGATAGAGCGATCGCGGCAACGTGTCCGCTGTGGCCTGCGGAATCTCATCATGTACACCGTGATATGTGCTGTTCCCGTTGATCCACAACGTGGGTGGGTTCTCGACATGAGTCTGCAATTCGTTCCAGTCAGCGCGTCGAATGCGTCGCCAATACTGGTTTGGGTCCAGGAGCCAGTTCTCTGTCTGACATGCGTGAGGACGGTGTTGAAGCAGAGGTATGTCGACGACATCCAGCACCTTCGGGTCACTGCCGTCCTCATACTGTCGCTCGTTCTCGGAGACTTCCTCACCTGGGCGAGAACTTACCGGCCTAATCCACGGACCGGCTCCGGCTGGCAGGATCTCGCGACCGGCGACGCAACGTCCCGACGGTTTCTTAGAGTTGGCGAGGCATACGATGCGCTTGACGACTGTCATCTCCTATTCCTCTGTGTCGGCAAACAGACCGGATTGCTCCGCGCGGGCCTTGCCGCCTTCACGTGCAAGGCGGACGATTTCGGGCCAGCTTTGTCCAAGGCCGTTATAGGACAGCGCCTCGGCTGCGCGCTTCTTGTGGTCACACAAGATGTATAAGCGATCGCAGAGTTTTCGGGCGGTATCGGCCTTGCTACCAAGCTTGGCGACCAGCACCGCCGCCGCGCCTTCACCGCCTGATTCGAGCGCGCGGACCAATTGGTGAACAATCTCCCAAGCAGTCACGCGCGGGTCGGTAGCCGGATCCCAGTCCGCGGAAAGCTCAATCGGCTTTAGCAGGCGAACCTTGCCTCGTCCCGCACGGACGATTCCAGCCTGCACCAACCCGTCCACGGCGGTCACCTTGGCGCGAGCAAGTACATCGGCGACGCCGAAATCACCCTCTGCGAACCCTGACTGCTCGAACCACGCCAGCGCCCAGCGACTGTCGGCGTCGAAGTCACCTTCTTGCTCCGCGAGCGCCTCATCGAGGGTTTGGTTGATAAGCGCCAGAGCGTCGCGTACGGTTAGTGGTTTGCCCTCGGCGTCGACCACCTTGGAATAACGGGTGTATGCGGCCATTCCTGGACCAATTGACGCCTGCGCCAGATCCACAGGGGCGATGTTGCCTCGCTGAAGGTTTGCAAGCGCCGCGGGCAGCTCTGTTTTAAGTGCCGCGACAAATTCGCGGCGGGTGGCCGTCGGGGCATTGGCGGAACGTTGGCGGCAGACGAGGACAATGCTCGAGGCGAGTGCGTTAGTGCCCATCCCCACCATCCGATACTCCTGCTCACTACGCATTGGCCATGTGCCTGTGATAGCGAAGCCGGCTTCGATAACGGCAGCCAGAAAGGTATCCCAACCGGTGTTCGTAATACCTTCGCCGCCGTCACTCTCCGACTGCTTGAAAGCGTAGTAGATGGTGA
>PLYG01000016.1 GCA_003153335.1 Betaproteobacteria bacterium
GCGACGTGATCGCGAGCAGCAGGATCGGCGCGTCCGCAGGATTCACCTTCCGATACGCTGGTGGCTGAGTCAGTTCCGGCGGGAGGGTGCGCTGGGCTCGTAGGATCGCGGCCTGAACGTCCACGGCAGCGGCATCGATGTTGCGATTCGGATCGAACTCCAGCGTGAGATCGCTTGTACCCTGGAAGCTTGTAGAGCTCATAACCGCAATGCCGGGAATCGTAGAGAACTGCTTCTCGAGTGGCGTCGCGACCGAAGAAGCCATCGCTTCGGGGCCGGCTCCCGGCAGGTCCGCGGAGACGAGAATGATCGGCGTGTTGAAGCTTGGCAATGCCGATATGGGGAGGTATCGATAGGCCAGGACGCCGGCTGCCACGATTGAAAGTGACAACAACACCGTCATCGCTGGTCGCCGGATACAAAGTTCGGAGAGCGTCATGGAGCACTACTGTCCTGAATCACGGCAACTTGCAGGCCCGGACGAAGATTCTGACCTCCTTCGGTGACCACCTTGCTTCCCGCTTGCAGCCCTTGAACAACTGCCAGATCACTCGTTAGGTAGTCGACCGTGATCGGCTGCGACGAAACCCGTCCATCAGGTTCGATCCGGTAGACGAACTGGCCTTTCGGACCGACTTGCACTGCGCGCGGGGAGACTACGACCGCGTGCTGGAGTATGCGGAGGGAAAAATCCACGGTCACCAGCGTTCCTGCCCACAACAAGCCGTCGCGGTTGTCGAACTCCGCCTTGGCTTTGAGGCTGCCCGAGGCGCTATCCACGCCACTGTCGACGAAGGACAGATGCCCGTCGATTATCCTGTTCTCGACGTGTGCCCTTACTGGCACCACACCAGCTCGCTGTGCGGCAAGCAGTTTTTGCACCTCGCGTTCCGGAATATTAAACGCGACATCGATCGGGTCGATCAGGGTGATCGTTGTCATCGGCTGAGCCGCATTGGGTTGCACGAGACTCCCGATACGCACCTTGATTTCACCAACGCGTCCAGACATTGGAGCTATTACCGCCGCGAATCCAACCGATACCTGCGCCGCGCTTACCGCGGCCTGATCGGATGCAAGCGTCGCGGCAAGCGCGTCGACATTGCTTTGCGCACTGTCCACGGCGCTTTGAGAAACGAAGCCACGAGTCTTCAGATCGATATTACGCACCAACGTACGCCGGGCATCGTCAAGGAGCGCCTGGTCCTTGGCGACTTGGGCGGCGACCTTCTCCACATTTGCGACATCACTTCGGTCGTCGAGCGTAAACATGCGCTGGCCGGCGCGAACCGATTGGCCCTCTTTTATGTCGACCTTGCGAACCGTGGTCATAATCTGCGGCCGGATCTCGACCACGTTCAACGGCGTTACGAATCCGCTGGTTGAATACACCTCGGGAACGTCCCGCACGTCCGCAACGCCGCTTCGAACCGGAACCGGTTTTTCAGGGCTCGAACTCGCCGCAGGAGCCCGAGCGCGGTCGTTCCACCAGTATGCGAGCGCGACCGCAACCGCAACCGCCAGAATCGTGGCGGGTACTAAGAGGCGGAGCTTGATAGGCAAACAAGTTCTCTAAAAGGTAATCTCAGCGCGCCGCGGGCAATCGCCCGCACGACGAATGTGGTGCTTCTGCGTCCGGTCGATCGACCGCGTGGGCCGTGCCGTTACAGCGTCCGAGAGCATCGGATTCGGTCCGGCCAGCAGGTTTCGAACTGACCGCGCAACTGGAACATTACGCGAGGCGCGATGGAATAGTACGCTAGTTTCGGCGTACCACTCGCCCCGCGCGCCAATCTGGCCGAGGGCATCGTTCGCCGCACCCTGCTAGTCGACAAGGACGTTCGCGGTCGCTTTGTTGCCATCACCAAGCAGCGCAACTGCGGCCAAGCCAATCTGCTCGAGGCCTTCATCAAGCCGCATAACTCGAACGCCGATGCCAAAGCCGCGATCTCGGAGATCGCCAATGCTCTCCTCAAACGAGCCCTGCTCAAGAGCGGCGTGTTCAATGGTCTGAAGGCCGCCATCAAGAAGGTCGATCCAGCCGTGCTGGAGGCTCACGGCGTGATTCAGTAACCAAGCCGGTCGATCGTGACCTGTAATCGTCGGCCAGCGCTAACGAGGCGCTGCTGCTAGGCTGGGAGTCGTATTTTCCGTTGCGGTTGAAGGCGTATGCCTACGTGTGGACAGTCAACGTGCTGCGTCTAGCACACCCAATCGCTTTATGATCCGCTGGAGGTGCATCAACGACCACACGCCTTCCTTGCCAAGCACAACGCCACGCCTTTTCGCCATCGCCAACGCGTCCTTCGTGCGGTCGCTGATTCTCTTCGAGTTTTATTCGACAAACGCCGCCATGATGTGAATGGTCAGGCTATTCGCCTCGGGACTATCGCAAGCTACAAACTTGACCACATTCTTACCGTTGCCCCTGAATGCCTCCAGCAAGTTGCTAATGAACGAAACGTTGCGGGCAAGCCGGTCAAGCTTGGCAATCAATAACGTCGCCCGTGTTTGCGGCAAGCCTCTAGAGCCGCTGCAAGCTGTGGCAAGACGAGGTTTGACGCAGATCAAGCGGAATTCGCCAGCGTGTGCTATAAAGCAAATTGCAATCGCTAGTGGAACACGGGAGAAGGCTGAAATATGGCCCGTTGCCAGGGTAAGCTCGCGACAAAACGTCATTTTTGGTTGTTCGGCTTGAGGAAAACGTCCGATGCGAAGTACCCCGTATCGCCTTCTGAGGCAACTCAGAAGACTGGTCCCGCTGATGGTGGGCCTTGCGTCTGTTTTTGCGACATTTCACATCAATGACGCGTTTGCACTGCCAGCTTTTGCCCGTCAGACCGGACAGAACTGCGTCAGTTGCCATGCCGGTGGCCAATTTCCGGAACTGACGCCATACGGGCGCTTGTTCAAGCTCACCGGGTATACGATCGGCGAGCGTGCGATTCCGCTTTCCGTGATGGGCGTGGCGAGCTACGCCAAAGTCAGCGACACTTCGAAGAGCGATAGCCCTTCCACGGACTTCCAAAAAAATGGTTCGCCTCTGTTTGCGTCCGGCAGTCTGTTCATCGCTGGCAAGGTCACCAACAATATCGGTGTGTTTTCCCAGATCACTTATGATAACTATGCGAGCCAAACAGTCGGACCGGACGGGGAGCCTACCGGGGGCTTCAGCGGACACAGCCAAGCCGACAACGTGGATATTCGCTATGCGGACCGATTTATAGATGGCAACAGGGATCTGATCGTTGGCGTCAGCTTCAATAACAACCCGTCGATTTCCGATGTCTGGAATACGGCCGCGGCCTGGATGCAGTACGTGCCCGTCCCCTCGCCTACCAGCCATCAGTTTATCGACGGCACTGCCCCGTATCCAGGTTTCGGGTCAGGCGGCAATCTCGCCGGCATTACCATGTATGCGTATTGGAACAAGATGCTCTACGCTGAACTGGGAACCTACCGGACTGCCAACAAGGCCCTCTCTTTCATGAGCGCTGGAATCGGTGACGCCGACACGACTAAACTGCGTGGCACCAACAACCCTTACTGGCGGTTTGCGCTAACGCATGAGTGGGGTCCGCATAACATTATGGTTGGCACCTCCGGCATGGTCGCACACGTCTACGACGGCGGTTCGGAGATATCGGATCCGGACAACCTTGGCCGCTTCAAAAACATGGGCATTGATAGCCAATACCAGTATATCCTGGACCCGCATACGATCACGGTACAGGCTGCCTACATGAGGCAGAAACAAGAGTATTCGGCGAATACCCTTGCCGCCGCGGCCCCGCCTTATTTCCTGGCCGATGGCGTAACGCCAGTCGCTCCGGTCAATTCCTCGGACACGACTAACACCCTTCGGTTGAAGTTGTCTTATATTTATCGGGCCAAATACGGTGGCAGCGTGGCGTTCTTCAACAGGACCGGCACGACGAACACTCTGAATCAAACATCGGGGTTCGATTCGAGTGGCCAAATTACCTCAACCGATCCGTCGGAAACCGGGATAACTTCGACGCGGGTCACCGGCAGTCTCTCCGGCAACCCTGCCACCCGTGGTTGGACCTACGAAGCCTTCTGGACGCCAGTGCAGTATGCTCGTATCGGTGTGCAATATACTGCTTACAGCAAATTCAACGGCGCTACCGACAATTACGATGGTTTCGGGCGCAACGCCAGAGACAACAACACATTTTTCTTGTACGTCTGGGCAGTATATTGAACACGTGGTTCAATCCTCTTGTGCGACTCAACGCCCATGAAACTGCGCGAACTTGCGTGTCGACGGGAGACATAAAATGAAGGTTTCGGGATTCCTGGGAATAGGCTTCGTAGTGTTGGGCGTCGCCGCATGTGCGAATATCGAGCGATCGAGAAATCTCAACGATCCGACCGTGCCTGCGAAAGTGACTGCCCAAAATGTATGCTCGAATTGCCATGGGGTCGATGGCAACTCCATATCCCCCAATTTCCCCAATCTGGCTGGCCAGACGGAACCCTACATCGTGCAACAACTGAAAAGTTTTCGCCAGCACAGCCGGTCGGACCCGGCTGGCTTCGAATATATGTGGGGACTGAGCCGCCACCTGACCGACGAGCAGATCAACGGGCTGGCTTCCTACTTCGCCAGCCAAAAACCGATCAAACAACCCGCTGAGGCGGGAGAGGCGCAGGTTAGTGCGGGCAAAACAATCTTCGAGGGTGGAGTACCCGAAAAGAACATTCCAGCGTGCCACACGTGCCATGGCGACCGCGGGCAAGGCAATGGCCAGTTCCCGCGCCTCGCGGACCAACATGCCGATTATCTGCTAAAACAGTTGACCGTGTTCCAACGCACGGATGAGCGTCCTGAGGGGGCTATGATGAAGGTCATCGTCCACGATCTGACGGAGACGAATATGCGAGACGTGGCTGCTTTCTTGCAGGGGATGCCGCCCCAATAGCGTAGAGCATATTGATCGTTTGGCGAAATACTCGAGTCGGCCGTCTCGCCGCTCAACGAAAAACGGGCCGCATTTGCGGCCCGTGTTTTTGTCCAACGACACAACGCTGTCGCTGGTCTTCGCGCCTTACTTGCCGAGCGGCGGTATCGGAATCATCCCCGGGAATACGTACGCCTGCAGCATGGCAATCACGCCGATCACCGCAGCGCCGGCGATCGAATGCCAGAACACCGTCCGGAAGATGGGCCCCAGCGCGTGCGAGCGTTCCTTCGGATCGTCATAGCACGCCGCACAGGCCACCATGATGGACTGGGCATCGATCATCTTGCCCATCACGCCGCCGGTCGAGTTGGTGGCCACGATCAGGATCGGATTCAGGTTGAGTTGTTGGGCCGTGATCCGCTGCAGGCTGCCGAACAGGGCGTTCGACGCCGTATCGGAGCCGGTAAGGAAGACGCCCAGCCAGCCGAGGTACGCGGCAAAGAACGGATACAGCGGGCCGGCGCTGGTGAACGCGAGGCCCAGGACCGCATCGGTGCCGGCGTAACGCGTGAGGAATCCGAGTCCGAGCACCATGCCAATTACCAGGACCGGAGTCTTCATCCGCTGCAAGGTCCGCCCAAAAGCCTCTATCCACTGCGCCGCATTCAGTTTCAGGACCAGCCCGGAGAGTACCGCAGCGACGAACACCCCGGTGCCGGCGGCTGATAGCCAGTTGATCGCGAACCGCGCCACTTCGGGTTTGGCGCTGACCGCGGCCACCGGCGGCATCCGCTGCACCATGTTGTGCAATGCGGGCATGTCCCACACCGGCAGCGAAAGCGTGCCGGCAAAGGGCGAACCCAGGAGGGTGGTGCTGAACTTGATACCGGAGAAGAGTTCGTTGAGATATTTCTTGAATTCCGGGCTGCCCCACAGCGCACAGCAGAGGACCAGGATAATCCACGGCAGCCACGCATACAGCGTCTGTGCGGCCGTATACGAGTATTTCCATTCGGAGGTATCCGTGGTCGCCGACGCGGTGCTCTTGCCGGCGGCGGCCAGCGCCTCGCGGTCCGCCTTGAGCAAGAAGCGGGTCTTTGGATGCCAGACGAAGCGCAGGAACAGAGCAGTGCAAATGACCGAGAAGACGCCGGAGACCACGTCGGTCATCAAATGCAACTCGTTGGTGCCCGAGGCGTAAAACTGCATCAGTGCAAACGATCCGCCCGCGACCAGCGCCGCCGGCCACACTTCGAACGCTTCCTTCCAGGTTCCACCCTCCATCTTTACGAAGGTGGCCACCAGCCAGAACGGAACCAGTATCGAGACAAACGGCAATTGGTGACCGGCCATCGCGGAGAGCGTGACCTGATCAAGGCCGCTGACTGCGGCAAGGGTCACGATCGGCGTCCCGATCGCCCCCCAGGCCACCGGCGCGGTGTTGGCCAGCAGATTCAATACCGCAGACTGGAAGGGCCGGAATCCAAGCCCCACCATCACCGCGCCGGCGATGGCCACCGGTGTGCCAAAGCCCGACGTGCCTTCGATGATCGCCCCGAACGAAAACGCGATCAGCACGCACTGCAACCGCCGGTCGAACGAGATGTGAACGATGGACTCCTTCACGATCTCGAACTTGCCGGAGACCACGGCCATCGTGTAAAGAAACATCGCGGCCAGGACGATCCAGATGATTCCCAGGAAGCCCGACAGGGTGCCGAGGGCGAACGCCGACACGGCCGACGCGACCGGCATGCTGAAGACCAGGCACGAAACTACGAACGCGGCGATGACGCCGAAGAACGCCGCATACGGAGCGGAAATGCCGAGTTGGCGGACACCCTGCTGGTCCCTGTGCGGATGCAGGGCAATGAAGTACAGAAGAACAAGAATCGGGATTGCCGCTACAGCGGTGGAAAGAAATACATTCCCTAGTGGGTCGTAGTTCTGCTGGTACATGGATCCTCCGTCTATTTGAACCAGATGGTCTCAATGTCCTCCGGCAATGGAGGATCATTTCCCTTCTTCTGATGCCGGTCTTTAGTGCCGGCCTGGAGTGCGAGACTACTTTTTAAATGCTACCACGGCATTTGCAAAAGGACAATTCAGAGTGTCCGCCAAGCTGCTAGGCGGCGGTGGCCCGAACCGCCGGCCGGGGCATGACAGGCGCCTCGCGTATCGGCAGGTTCACTAGTGCCGCAGCGAGGGCCAGCGCGATATCGGCGTACCACATCCACGTGAAGTTACCGTACGTCGCGAAAGAAAGTCCGCCCAGCCATGCACCGAAGAATCCGCCGATCTGATGCGATAGCAGCGTCAAGCCGAACAGCGTCCCCAGATAACGTGTCCCGAACAATTTGCCGACCAGGCCGGCCGTCGGCGGAACCGTGGCCAGCCAGGTGAAGCCCAGGGCCGCGGCAAATATGTAAAAAGTCCACGCCGTCTTGGGGGCCAGCAGATAGAGAACGATGATCACCGCGCGGCTGGCATACATCAATGCCAGTAAGTGCTTCATCCGGTAGCGCGATGCAAGCGCGCCGGCGCTCAGGCTGCCTGCGATGTTGAACAAGCCTATCAGCGCCAGTGCGGTTGCCGAAACGCTTGCCGACAGATTGCACAGCGCGACTTCTCCCGGCAGGTGTGTGACCAGAAATGCGACATGAAAGCCGCAGGTGAAGAACCCCGCATGAAGGCAAAGATAGCTCGGGTCGCGTATCGCGGCGCGGACTTGCGGCCCGAGTCCCAATGGCGCCGGCCCGCTTGGCGCAGCGGCGGGCGCGCCAAGCGATTCGATCCGGGGCGCCGTCCGGCGATTGCGCAGAGGCCAGGTCAATGGAATGGTCAACAGCGTGGTGGCTGCCATGGTCAGCATCGCCGAAACCCATCCTGCCGTGCTGATGATAGCCTGCATCAGCGGCGCGAAGACGAATTGTCCGAACGACCCGCCAGCATTGATGAATCCGGCGGCAAACGCGCGCCGCTCGGCCGGCAATTGTCTTGCCGTCGCGCCGATGAGGATCGAGAAACTGCCCGCGCCCGCGCCAGCCGCGCAAAGTATGCCCATGGTCAACAACAAGCTCCATTGCGAATTGACGAAGGGTGTCAATGCGGTGCCGGCCGCCAGCATCACTGTACCCGCGATGACCACACGCACGGCTCCGTATTTGTCGGCGATGGCGCCAAATATTGGTTGCGCAGCGCCCCACACAAACTGTCCGACCGCCAGCGCAAAGCTGATCGAGACGATCCCCAATCCGGTCGCGGTATTGATCGGCGACACGAACAGCCCGGTGGTCTGGCGCGCACCCATGGTGATCATCAGTATTGCCGCTGCGGCCAATGTCAGCATCCAACCGGCACGGGGAGAGAGTTCAGTCTTCGTTGGCATGAGCAGCACGTCTTTCAAGCAGGGGGGTGAGTTGGTTGAGCGCGGTATCGAGCTGCAGGTGAAGAGCGCGGACTGCTTTCATCCCCAGCGTCTGTTCGAGTTCAGTCTGGGCGCGGCGCCACGCCTGTCTGGCCTTCTTGATGGCATCGCGTCCGTTGTCGGTGATCGTGACTATCCGCTGGCGCGAATCGGCGCCGGGCTTCAGAACGGCCCAGTCGGCATCGATCAAGGGCTTCAGCGTTCGGGTCAGCGTCGTGCGCTCGGTGGAGAGCCGCGCGGCAAGCTCAGCCACCGGCAGCGCCTCGCGCGCAATCGATCTCAGCAGCGAATATTGCGTGGTCTTCATTCCCGCCGCAGCGAGATGCAGGTCGTACAGGCGCGACACGGTCCGCGTCAATTTGCGCAGCGAGAAACAAGTGCAGCCTACTGCAGGAGTGGACGGATCGGGCATGGCGGTTCGGCAATCAATGCAATGGAATCAAGTAACGTCCAGCGGAGTTCGGGTAGTTTCGCTCGCCGCGCATAAAACAAGTATAGTGTATATACACCTATTTTGCCGGTCATGCAAACTGGCGCCGTCCGGCAGATTTCGTTCGGGCCGGCCCGGCTGCCCGGTAGAATCGTGCAATGGACACCAAGAAATCTTCGCCCGCGCTGCCCCACGTCACGACGAGTGAACTCTTTGTCGGGTTCCTGAAGGTCGGACTCTCGGGCTTCGGCGGCGTCCTGCCCTTTGCCCGGCGGATGCTGGTCGACAAGAGGCGGTGGCTGACCGAACTGGAATTCAACGAAGTCCTATCGTTGTCCCAATTTCTGCCGGGACCGAATATCGTCAATGTCTCGATCATTGTCGGCCGCCGTTTCCAGGGCCCGATCGGCGCGCTCGCCGCCACGCTCGGACTGATGCTGATGCCGCTGATCATCATCTTGCTGCTCGCCGCGCTGTATGACCAGTTCGCGCAGATCGAAGCGGTGCGGGGCGCTTCCAATGCGGTCTCCGCCGCGGCGGCGGGTCTGATGCTGGCGGTGGGGTTCAAGATGGCGCGGCCCATCCACAAGACGCCGTGGCAGGTGGGGATAGGCGTGATCGCGTTTGCCGCGATCGGTCTCGCGCGCCTGCCGCTGTTGTGGGTGCTCGCGGTGCTGGCGCCGTTATCAGTGGGAATCGCCTGGTGGCAGCGCCGGTGATCTCTCCTGTGCTGCTCGAACTGGCTCGGCAATTCCTGACGCTGTCACTGCTGTCGATCGGCGGCGCGAACACGGTCATTCCCGAAATCCACTTGCGCGCCGTCGAAATCGAGCACTGGATGACCGACGCCGACTTCTCCGAGATGTTCGCGCTGTCGCAGGCGGCGCCGGGACCGAACGTGCTCATCGTGAGCCTGATCGGCTGGAAGGCAGCAGGTGTGGTCGGTGCGCTGGTCGCGATGCTTGCAATGTGCGCGCCGTCCTCTCTGCTCACGTACCACTTCGCGAATGTCTGGGAGCGCTTCCGCGAAGCGCCGTTGCGGATCGCGATTCAAACGGCGCTTGCGCCGGTGACCGTCGGCCTGATTGTCGCATCCGGCTATGTGCTGACCCGCACGATCGACCACGAATGGCTGGCGTACGTGGTTACGGGCACGACTGTGATCCTGGCGCTGACGACGCGGCTGCACCCGCTATGGATGCTTGCCGCGGCCGCTGTTCTTGGCGCGTTGCACACAGGCTCCTAGAGACCGACCCCAGGACCCCGTCAACGCCGGCTCGAATTCACGCCGCGGGACGCCGGCGACAAAAATCTTCGGCAACGAACGAGCATCAGCCCTTCGGCGCGCACATCACGACTTTTTCGCCGATCCAACCCTGGCTGATCATGGTCTGATACAGGACCGGATCCGTCATAAACCGGTGATTGCTGTCCTTGCCCCGCTCAAAACCACTGTTGTAGACGCGATAGACGGGAATGGGCGCATCGGCCGGACACGAGTCGCCGGCCGGGACCTGCATGGCGAACGCGATTTCCTCGAAGTTCCAGCGCTTCTCGGTCGATGGTGTCGTCTGCTGCAATTTTTTGAGTCTGTCGCACTCATCCGGGTCGACGGTATAGAAATGGCTGTTGGGTCCTGGGCTGACCGAGCCATAGAAACGGCATACCGGCTTCGCATTCTCCGGATAACCGGTGCGCGGGTAAGCGAGAAACGTCTTGCCCGTATCGACTTCACCGGACGCAGCGCTGGAACGCAGCGCCGCGGCTTCTTCGGCGTTCGCGGTGCGGAAATACCGATTGAGCAACGCGTTATAGAACTCGTAGACAGGCGTCGTCGGAGGCAACGGCTTGGCGCAACCGGCGACCAACAGTCCTGCAAGCATAATCAGTCCAAATCTCTTTCTCATCGATCAATCAACCTTTGTCAAAAAAAGTGTCGTGGACCACCGCAAGTTGCGCATTTCGGGTCCCGCTACCAGCTCCCCGACGAGCCCCCGCCCCCGGAACTGCCGCCTCCCCCGGAAAACCCGCNNCCCGATGAGGACCCCGATGATACCGCGAAGCCGCCGATCGTAGCGGTGCCCTTTGACTTGAGCTCCTGCGCGGCTTTGGCATACCAGGGCTGACGGCCCAATATGATTTTGGCGACGGGATAGGCAACCAGGTAGATCATCAGCAGAATGAATGCGCCGTGGGTGCCGATGATCATGATCGGGAACATTGCCCAGAACGGAATCAGGAACAGATAGAGGAACCACCCCACACCCGGCGTCAGGACGCCAATGATGGTAAACAGCCCGATGATGCCGAAGATGAAGGCCCCGAGCAGGATGCGCATCTGCCACGACATGTCCGGGGCGTCGATGGTGAGTCCCGAGACGCTTTGCTGGGTCTTGCTGTCGGCGTCGGCTGGGACGCTGCCCTGGCCCTGGAGCTGCGCAACGACGGCCTCGACGCCGTCGATGACGCCGCGATCGTAGTTGCCCTCCTTGAAGCGCGGCGTGATCACGTTGCGGATGATGCGGCTTGCGGTCACGTCAGGAAGCTTGCCTTCGAGACCGTAGCCGACCTCGATGCGCAGCCGCCTGTCCTTGGGCGACA
>PLYG01000329.1 GCA_003153335.1 Betaproteobacteria bacterium
AGTTCGGCTGCATGGCCTTGGGCGCGACCATCGTCCCCGTTCTGGCCACCGACCTGCCCTTCGCCGCGGCGGCCGACGTGATCGCGCTGGTGGGCCTGTTCGCGCTCGCCCGCCTGTTCGCCGCGCTCGCCGCGATGGATGTCGGAACGGCGTTCGGCAGCATGGGGGCGCGCCGCGAAATGCTGGTGGCGTGTCTGGCCGAACCGGCGCTGCTGATGGTCTTCTTCACGCCATCGCTGATTGCGCAGTCCACATCGCTGTCCACGATTGTCGAGACGCTCGCGCACCGCGAGTTTGTCCTCTATCCCAGCCTGGCGTTCGCGGCCATCGCGTTTTACATGGTGGCGCTCGCCGAGAACGCGCGCATCCCGNNTCCCGGTGGACAACCCGGCCACGCATCTTGAATTGACGATGATCCACGAGGCGATGATCCTCGAGTATTCGGCGCGCCACCTGGCGCTGATCGAATGGGCGTCCGCGATCAAGCTGATGAATTACAGCGTCATCGGGATCGCGTTGTTCGTGCCCTGGGGCATCACCGAGGCCGAAAGCTGGCTGCTGATGCCGGTGGCGCTGGCCGCGTTGTTCGTAAAGCTGCTGGTCGGAGGCGCCACGCTGGCGCTGCTCGAAACACTGTCGGCCAAGTTGCGCATCTTCCGCGCGCCGGAATTTCTGGGCACGGCATTCCTGCTCGCCGTCCTCGGCATGCTGATCCGTCTGGCGCTGGAGCAATGAGATGACGCCTTCATTCTCCGGGCAACTGATCAACCTGCTGGCGGCGCTCTTGCTGCTGATCGCGTTCGCGATGCTGTCGCAGCGCCGGATCCTGTCGCTCATTTACCTCTTCGCCTGGCAGGGCTTCGTGCTGGTGTTGAGCACGACGATCGTCGCGTACAGCACCGGGCAGCACCACTTGTATTACTCCGCGGCCCTGACCCTGATCCTGAAAGTGTTCGCGCTGCCCTGGATCCTGCACCGGCTGATCATACGGCTCAACATCAAGTGGGACGTGGAGACGCTGATCAACATCCCGACGACGATGCTGCTGGGCATCGTGCTGGTGATTTTCGCCTTCAACCTGGCGCTGCCCATCTCGCAACTGGCCAGTACCGTCACCCGCAACACGCTGGGCATCGCGATGGCGTGCGTGCTGCTCGCCTTCCTGATGATGATCACGCGGCGCAAGGCGGTGCCGCAGGTGGTCGGCTTCCTGGCCATAGAGAACGGTCTCTTCTTCGCCGCCACCAGCGCGACCTACGGGATGCCGATGGTCGTCGAACTCGGCGTCGCGCTCGACGTGCTCGTGGGCACGTTCATTTTTGGCATTTTCTTTTTCCAGATCCGCGAGACGTTCGACAGTCTCGACATCCACCACCTCGAGAAACTCAAGGAGGATTAGGTGGAACTGATCATTTTGCTGGGGGTGCCGCTCGCCGGAGGATTGTTGCTCGCACTGTTCGGGCACAAGGAGCGCGCCGCCGAACTGAATTCCTTGATGAGCTTTCTGACCTTTGTCGCGGCCGCATTCCTGACCGCGAAAATCATCCGCGATGGACCGATCAAGGTCTGGGACGAAAACTTTTTCATCGATTCGTTCAACGTCTTCCTGGTCGCCCTGACCGCATTCGTCGGCTTCACCACGTCGCTCTTCAGCCGTCCGTACATGCGCAACGAACATCACGCGGGCAAGCTCAACCCGTCGCGGCTGCGGCTCTACCACAGCATGTTCCAGCTGTTCATGTTCACGATGCTGCTCGCGCTGCTCACCAACAACATGGGCATCCTGTGGGTGGCGATGGAGGCGGCCACGCTGACCACGGTGCTGCTGGTCAGCCTGTACCGCACCCCCGCGAGCCTCGAAGCGGCCTGGAAATACTTCATTCTGTGCGGCGTGGGCATTGCGCAGGCGCTGTTCGGAACCATCCTCCTCTATTTCGCCGCCGAGCGCGTGCTGGGCGGGGGCGGCGGCTCGCTGCTGTGGACGCACCTGAATGATGTCAAGGGCCAGCTCGAACCGACGGTGCTGTCGCTGGCGTTTGTCTTCCTGCTGGTGGGCTACGGGACCAAGGTTGGTCTCGCGCCCTTGCACAACTGGCTGCCCGATGCGCATGCCGAGGGCCCGACGCCCGTGTCGGCGGTGCTCTCCGGATTGCTGCTCAACGTCGCGCTGTACGCGGTGGTGCGCGCCAAGGTGCTGGTCGACGGCGCGCTGCAGACGCATTTCGCCGGAAACCTGATGATGGGATTCGGCCTCTTCAGCGTCGTGGTCGGCGCGTTCTTCCTGTCGCGGCAAAAGGACGTCAAGCGCCTGTTTGCGTACTCGTCGATCGAACACATGGGGATCGTCACGTTCGCGTTCGGGATGGGCGGCTCGGTGGCGACGTTCGCCGGACTGCTGCACATGACCGTGCATTCGCTGACCAAGTCCGCGATTTTCTTCACGGTCGGCCACGCGGCGCAAAAGACCGGCACGCAACTAATCGCCAACATCCGCGGGCTGGTGGACACCAATCCCGCGATCGGCTGGGGCTTGATGCTGGGCAGCCTCGCCATTCTCGGCATGCCGCCGTTCGGCGTGTTCGCCAGCGAATTTTTGATCCTGACTACCGCGATGCATGAGCACCCGTGGGCAACGCCGATCCTGCTGGTGTCGCTGGGCGTGGCCTTTGCCGCGATCTTTTCCAGGGTGCAGGAGATGGTATTCGGCGAAACCACGGGCAAGCGCTTGCCGCACTCGCCGGCGATGGTTCCGGTGTTCGTCCATCTCGGGCTGGTGTTGATGCTCGGATTGTTTATCCCGCCGTATCTGGCCGACTGGTATCGGCAGGCGGCGGCGCTGATCGGCTGAAAGAACAACGTGCGCAGCGAAGACTTCGACATCGAGCTCTACCCCATTCCCGGTGCCGTTCCGGCGTGGCGGGGCGAGGTCGACGCGACCCAATGGCGCACGTTGTGCCAGCGCGTGCGCGACAAGGGTGGTCGCCTGCTCGCGCTGTGGGGCAGCGACCGGCGCGCAACGAGTGGCGGCTTCGCCGTCCATGTTTCACTGATCATTCGTTCCGGGCTGGTGTGGCTGACACATCCGGTCGCGGAGGATACCTATCCGGGCATCGCCGACATTTTTCCGCCGGCCAACCGAATGCAACGCGCGCTCGCCGACCTGCTCGGGAT
>PLYG01000202.1 GCA_003153335.1 Betaproteobacteria bacterium
CGCTTCAGGAAATTGTCATAACGCTTATCGAGTATGTCGACGATGCTCTTGTCATCCTTCCCGGCAAGCTTGAGCCGTAGCCAGTCGTTCTTGACCCGCTTGCGCCACAGCTCGCGCATTTCCGCTTCCGTTTTCAGCCAGGCTTCCTTTTCCCGCGCGTACTGGTAGCTTTCGTCCCGCTGAAAATCAAACCCCTTTTTGAGCAGAGTGCGGGCATACGCAAAACGCTCCACCGCGCGATGCTCGTAAAGATTGAAAATGGCGAATGGAACGCTAAGGTCTTCCTTCAGGATCGCGTCGCCGAGCTTGGTCCGATCGCCAGAAAGCTGGTCAATGTCGGCCTGAACGAAGAACAGCTTCTCGGAATCAAGGGTTTTCAGATATTGGTCGAATATCTTCTCCGACAAGGCGTCGTCGAGCGGCATCCTCTTGTAATGGTGACGGGCAAGCAGTTCGGCCGCCAAGTGTGCCACCTGCGCCTCTTGCCGTTCCGGCTTCAGCTCAGCCGGATACGGCGCCCCCGCGACGAGCGATGCGCCTTGCGCCGCCGTCGCCAAGGCAAAGACTAGCCACAGCAGTTTCTGTTTCATTCGTGCTCCATTTCAAGGCGCCAAGAACACTCCGCCGGTAGTGTGCAAAATGCAACCGTGGTATTCGGGCCGAACCAACTTCGACCAGTGTGCCGGGATTTCGTTGCCTATGGGTGACGAAATGATAATACAGCGGCAAGTACCGCGTGGAGCAAGCCGTGGCAATGCCATTGGCTGGCATAGCCGATCCCAGCGGATGTCCGGAGTTGACCGATGGTACGCGCTACGCGCATCAGCCTGTACTGAATCTCCGTTTTCCGCCAACCTGCCCGTTCTGTCTCGCCGAAATGCGCCTCATCGCCTTCATCAACGAGCCGAGCACCATGCGCCGGATGCCATTCTTCGGGTCTGGAAGCCGGAAGAGCCGCAGGCATCAAGCCGCAATGAGCGAGCGTAAAGCGAACGCGCCATCCGCAGACCAACTCGGGAAAGGCTTCTCCTGCGCCATATGAACGAATGAATGGTTGTGCGTACTTGGTCAGAAATGCTATACTTTGACCAACGAAAACGGATAAGCACGGAGGCAGCGATGCTGGTCAACATTTACGACGCAAAAACCAATCTTTCCACACTGCTGGACAAGGCCGTGGCAGGGGAGGAAATCGTCATCGCACGCGCAGGCAAGCCGCTGGCGCGTCTGATGCCGGTGACCGGTGTTGCTTCCAAAAACGGCGTGCGTCTTGGCGGACTGAAGCGTGCCAAGCTCAAGCTTGCGGCGGATTTTCACGCCCCAATGACGGATGATGATCTGCTTGCCGGATGAAATTGCTGCTCGATACGCATTGCCTGATATGGGCGCTGGCTGATGCGCCGGCGTTGAGTGCGGCTGCGCGTGCGGCAATGGCGCGCGCCGACGAGGTGGCGTTTTCCGAAGCATCGGTGTGGGAGATTGGCCTCAAATGGCGGAAAGGCAAGATTAACCTGCAACCGCGCCGCGTGGTCGAGCAGGCACTGCGCGACGGCTTTCGCATGTGTGCGCTGTCGCTGGAGCCGATATTGCTGTCATGCGAATTGCAACAGAAGCATGGCGATCCGTTTGCCCGCCTGCTGTATGCGCAGGCAAAACATTTCGGCTATCGTCTGCTGAGCATTGATCGCACATTGAGCGAATTTGGCTCGCATGTGATCAACCCGCGCTGAAGCGAGCGCAGGGCGGGCAAGCTTTTTGTACCCACGCGGACAACCTCCAGTAACAATGCCGCGGAATATTCCATTACCGAAAATTTCTCCAGCGCCTGATGTCTGTTGCGTGCGGCTAAATTTCCTATCCTTTCAAGCGCTTTGAGTTTCTTGACCATACGAGATTGTGTTGCACTATTCTATACAATAATGTATATTGATTGTGTCTAGAGAGGTGTAGCCATGTCACCAGCACGCGCGGCAGAAGCTGTTTCAATCAACATCCGGGCAAAGGCGCGGCAACGCGATTTGATCGACCAGGCCGCGGAACGGCTCGGTCGTAGCCGCTCTGATTTCATGCTCGAGGCCGCCTGCATCAAGGCTGAGGACGTACTGCTCGACCAGGCTTTCTTCTCGGTCAATGCCAGCACGTTCGCCAAGTTCCAGGAATTGCTTGATCGGCCGCTACCGGCGACAGACAAACTGCGTCGACTCCTCAAGACCAAAGCGCCTTGGGAGAAATGACCGTAGTCGACCTATCGCCGCCGACGCCGATCGACCTTGGGCATGATCTATCGGATTTCGAAAGCGGAGAGCCGTCCCTCGACGAATGGCTTAAAAAGCGCGCGCTCAAGAACCATGCGTCGGGCGCCTCGCGCTGCTTCGTGCTATGCGCCGGTGCTTCCGTAGTCGGCTATTACAGCCTGTCGGCCGGGGCGATCAGCCACGAGGCTGCCCCAAAGGCGATGCGGCGCAATATGCCCGATCCTCTGCCGCTGCTGCTGCTCGGCCGGTTGGCGATTGACAAGCGCTATCACAATCAGGGCCTCGGAAGCGCCTTGCTGCGCGATGCGATGATGCGCGCCGTTTCGGTCGCCAGTAATGCCGGCGTTTTCGCGATCTTGGTCCACGCCCTTTCACCCGAGGCTAAACAGTACTATCTGTCGCGCGGTTTCGCGCAATCACCCTTACAACCGATGACCCTTATTATGACGTTGGAGACCGTGCGCTCGATCTTGACGGGACCGTAGGTGAAAGTAGCATGGTCCAGAGGGCGCCGCGATCTCGCGGCGCCAACGTCGCCCCCCGTTCTGCCTCGCCGAAATGCGCATCATCGCCTTCATCAACGAGCCGAGCACCGTGCGCCGGATGCCATCTTCTCAAGACTGTCATGAGTTGCCACATACAAGTGAGCGGATCTCGCCGCGCGTGGGCACAGCAGGGAAACCTGTCTCTTGCTGCTCATCGAATTGATTCATTGCGTTGTCAACCGTTCCGAACTGCGCCCAAATGGGTGATACTCGCCGCTCAATTACGTTTGGGCGCGCACACTCTGCTGGGGGCTGGCTGCGGCCGTGCAATCGTAGAAACCCCTCGAGATGGGTTCAAAGGGAGCCGTGGCGCGTTCGTGGCCGGTGGCGGCTATAAAAAGATAGCTTTCGGCTGCCGCGAGCCGCTGTAGCGACGAAGATGGTCTTACCCCCACGAACTTCGGATTTGCCGTCGGCAATACCCAGAGTGCAACGTTGACGCAGTTCTACGACAACTGGAACCTCACGTTCGCATTGCCGGTGTCGGCGATATCCGCCCCAACGCTTTCGGAGGGATTACTGCTGTTGCTTGCGGTACTCGTTGCGCTGGCGGCCTTGGTTGCGCGGCGGCCGCTGTGTTAAAGTAATCAGAAAGGCCACGCATAGATAAATTGCTGTTTTGTTCAATGCTCTTGGCGGGTACGGGCCGGACGTCATGCCGTAATGCGCCGATTGCCGCACCTGGGCAACGAACAAAGGAGCGAAGTGCAATGCGTTTCACTCAAATATTTGCCGCGGTGGTCGCGGCGGCTGAACCGACGACGATGCGGCATATTGCATGATGCAATAGAGAGGCATCCAGATGAAACATTTCGGTATGTACTTACGCGCCCTAGGGTGTTTACCTATTTTCCTAAGCGGCCTCGCTTCGGCCGCCCCAATTTCCCTGCAGGGCGCGTTGGTGCTCAGTGCGGGCGCCGCCAATGACACCTTTGTCCAGCCCTTCTTCGTACCGGCGGCCTCTACGGTCACCATTCAGAGTTACGGTTACGGCGGCAGCGGCAATGCGCCGGGTGGAACCAACCTAGCTGGCGCCGTCATTCCCGCGGGCGGCTTCGATCCCTATCTTTCCGTATTCACCGGCATTGGTCCCACGGCGACGTTTCTCGCCAGCAACGACGACGGCCCTTGCCCACCTGGTGCGTTGAGCGGGGGCTTATGTCGAGACTCCAGCCTGAGTCTTTCCTTGGGGCCAGGGACCTACACGCTCGTAGTGACGGCGTTCGACAACATGTCGCTCGCGGAAAATCTCGGGACCGGAACCCTTGGCGACGGCTTCACGGGGCTCGGCAATTACGACCCCTCCCGCACCAATAACTACGCGGTCGACATTAGCGGCATCGACGTAAGTTCCCCAGCGGGTAGCGTCGTGAACATTCCGGCCTTGAACGATTGGACGCTGGCGTTCCTCGCGTTGCTGTTGCTGGCGATCGGCGGAGCCTGCGCCCGCCGGCGCATCTCTGTCCAAGGCAACTGACTGAATCATTGTTTTCAATCACATGGAGATGACAACATGAAAGAATTACTCGGACGGCTGGGCAAGATTGGCGTTAGCATGGCGCTTAACGCTTCCCTCTTTGCGCTATCGCAAGTCGCGCTGGCCCAACCCAAGCCGGCACTCGTACAAAGTGTGGACGAGCCCGGCCGCCAACCCTATATTTTCCTGATCTCGTCCATCGGACCTGTTTTCTCTTCGCCGGTAGTGCCGGCAGGGAAACGTGTGATCCTGCAATACGCCACCTTCTCAGCGAACACCGCCAATGGAGTGCTCTCTATCAATGTTGCCACCGGCGGAGGCAATTATTTCATCCCTTTCGTACCTACCTCAGGAGGCGGTGGGGCCATTTCCGCCCCGATCACAGGATTCCTTGACGCAGGTCAACATATGAATGTGAACGCAGTAGGCCCCTTGGGCCCCTTGGGGACGAGCTTTCTCGGAACAATAACTGGTTATGTGATTGACTGCAACGCGACGTCGCCGTGTACAGCGCCAGCGCCATAGGATATAAGGCATAGGATAAAAGATAGAAGGCAGCGCAAGACCGTCGGTGCGGACAGGAATTACGACACCACCGCTTTCGTCGCGGCTTGTCGCGAACGCAAGGTCACCCCGCACATAGCGCAGAACACTTACGAGTAGGACACCAAGACCGGCAAACGCGTGCGGCGCCGGAGCCGGATCGATGCGCGCACGACGCGGCATCCCGGGTACGCCGTCAGCCAGGTGATACGCAAGATGATCGAGACGCTGTTTGGCGATGGCAAACAACACGGCGGCACCATCCGGCAGGTCAAGTTGCGCGGTCTGAAGAAGGTGAGCGATGTGTTCACGCTGGCCATGCTGGCGGTCAATCTGCGCCGACTGCCAAACTTGTTTGCGGTACAGGCGGCCACTGCCGGAAGCGGCTAGACGGGAGAGGTGCGTCGGCAGGGGCGATGCGAACCGGAAACGCCGCAAATTCGGTGTGATCGGACCCGCAAAATCTCGGAATCTCACTGCCCGCACTCGAAATCCTCTGCAAAATTTCATAACGATCATTGTGTATGTTCAAATGAGTGATAATTTCAACGAACTGCTAATGACGAAATGTCCAAACGAACCATTGAGGAACACGACTGCGCCGAAAATAGAGTGAGGGGAGTGTCGGGTTCTACACATGCCGGACCAATGTTGGGAGGACGGACACTTTGGACAGGGAAACTTACTAGCGAGTGGTACAACATACCGCCCGGCTCAGTCGCGGGAGCTATGATCGAAAGTTGTGTATGAACTGAAGTGAGAGGGCGGCGTATTCTTGATGGTCGACCAAGATCATCAACCTTTTTGCAAAGGAGTGAATACGCCATGAGTCACGATAACGTTTTTGCGTTGAAGAATCCAGCGGTACCGAACACGGTTCGGGACGTGCTGACCGAAGTGCTGCGCGAGGGAGCCCGGACGTTGCTGGCGCAGGCGATCGAAGCGGAGGTGGCCGAGTTTCTGGCGGGGCATGCCGACAAGCGCGATGCAGCCGGTCGGGCGCGGCTGGTGCGCAATGGCCACCTGCCCGAGCGCACAGTGCAGACGTGCATTGGGACGGTGCCAGTAAAGGTGCCGCGGGTGCGGGATCGAGCCGGGGAGCTGCGTTTTGCCTCCTCGATCCTGCCGCCGTATCTGCGGCGTACCAAGACGATAGAAGAGTTGTTGCCGTGGCTGTACCTGAAGG
>PLYG01000502.1:0-203 GCA_003153335.1 Betaproteobacteria bacterium
CAATTAAACTCCTCGCTCTTTGCGAAATCAATCCGAATTGTTGGGCGCGGGATGTAAGTCTTGTGACAAGCGAGGAGAGCGCTTTGGGCGAGAGACCCCGGCCCCTTCGGCGTTATACCGGCTACGCAACGTTCTAACCCATGAAGCCCAGATCGCTGGTTGGGAATTGACCTATGGTGGGCAGGACGGCGGCCAGATCCGCG
>PLYG01000502.1:230-17405 GCA_003153335.1 Betaproteobacteria bacterium
TGCCGTAGAAATCGCCGCCCTTCACCGCGCCGCCGATGACCAACTGATGATTGCCCCAGGCGTGATCCGACCCCTGACCGGCAGCTGGCTTGAACGTGCGGCCAAAGTCCGACAACGTGAATGACGTCACGTTGTTGGCAACGCCCAGTTGCACCGTCGCGTCATAGAAGGTCTTGAGCGCGGGGGACAACTGATCGAAAAGAGACTTTTGCGTATTGATTTCGTTGGTGTGGGTATCGAAGCCGCCAAGCGAGACAAAGAAAATCTGGCGCTTGATGCCAATGCTGTTCCGTGCCTCGATCAACTTGGCGACCGCGAGCAGTTGCTGGGAAATCGAATTGTTTTGGCCCGCAAAAAGGCCCTGTATCGATGAGCTGCCGTTGCTGATGATCGGACTTACGGTGGCAGACAAGTCGATAGCACTTCCGGCAATGTCGCTGGCGCTGCCGACGAAGAGGTTGTCCCGATCTATCGCGAGCAACTGCTGGAGCGCTGCCATGCGCGCGGTATTGGCGCCGTTGGGCGTAGTGTAGCCCTGCAGGCCGAAGGTGCCCTATGTGGGGATTGACAGCGGGCTCTTGCCGTTGCCGGTCATGAAGAGCGTGATGCCCGCTGTCGAGGTCATGACCGGGAACGGGATCGCGCCATTCATAGCGGTCATGTGATCCGCAAGCCGGCCACCCCACCCGGACCGTCTACTCTGGTCGTACACTGCTGCCTGCCATTCATTCTGCTGGTCGCTGTGCGAAAAGAGATTTGCCGGATGGTAGCGCCCGGCCGCATAGTCCGCCTTAGTTGTCGGCTGTAGCAACGTTCCGACATTGCAGAGTATCGCCATATTCTTCTGGTCGAATAGCGTCTTTAAGTCCGTCATCGACGGATGCAAGCCGAATGGCGTCGGCGAGGAAAGAGGTTGTATCGCGTTCAGCGAAGCGAGCGGAATATTGATGCCCGAGCCGACGTTGCGCACGGCGGCATATTGGCCATACCCAGCGATGTCGGTGGGAATCACGACATTGTTGCCGTCGACGCCGCCAAACAGGAACACGCACACCAGCGCCTNNCCAGGTAGGCCGCGGTGCGGGCGCGATTCAGGGTGTCACTGGCGGGGATGGCATTCACCGCCGCGATGATCGCGCTATTCATCGAGGACGACATCGTGTGGTGGAGAAGCAGCGCATCGAGCTTGGCGGTCAGTTGCGCAGGATCGGCCGCCACGGCCTGCAGCGACGACATGTCCAGTGACGTACCGGTGGCGCCGATTACGGTCGCATCGGGCGCGATGAAGGTCGAGAAGACCATCGCGTTGGCGGTATTGATCCGGTTGAGTGCAGTACTGGTGTTCTGGATCGCGAATTCGGGTCCAAGCGCGCTGGTGCCGGGAACGAAGTAATCGGGGGGATAAAAGTTGAATACGGTTGGAGATTCGAATACGGGCTGCGATAGTGAGTCCCCCGCGCGCTTCATATAAGTACCATCTGTTTGACCATTGAATCCGCGCAAGATGTTGAGCATGTACAACGCGGGCTCGCGCAGCTTGCCGTAGGCCGGATCGATTTTCAGGTCGCCGCGGGCCTCCGGGTCGTTGAGGATGGCGCGGACTACNNCCTTCATGTCGCCGCGCACGCCCGCGCCATTGTTGGCGAAAACTGCCGCGACTCGGCCGACATAGCCGGGTGTTGGATTGCCGACCACCAGCTTTTGGATCAATTGCCGACTGACGAACGGGCCGACATTTGGATGGAGAAAGATGTTGTGAATCGCGTTGGTCAAGTCCGCTGGGGCGGAAAGACCTGCCGGCGCGGTTGCTCCGAGAAGTTGCTTGGCGGCAGTTTCGTGGTCGGCGACGAACGAAACCATCTGTCCGGAGAAATACGGAGTCGCGTTGAAGCGCGCATTCTGGCCAGGCAGCGGCGGATAGCTCCAGCCGGTAAATACGGCGGCAAAACCGTCGATTGCGGACTGATCATAGGTGGGCACCGGCAGGCCGTTAGTGGCGAGTATCGGTGTACCGTCCTGGTTCAACTCCGCTAGGCCAATCGAAAACAGCTGCATGACTTCGCGCGCGTAGTTTTCGTTCGNNAGTAATTATCAAAGGCGTAGTCGCGCAACATTTGCTGGTACTCCGCCATCCCGTAAGGCAGATTCAGGCCACCCTCGACACCGGAGATGACGAAGATTTGCGACAGCGCAAAGCCCACGCGCTGCCGCAGCTGGTCGGCTGATGCGGCGCCCTGCATGAAGAACTGCCGCTGTAGTTGGAACAGCGTGTAATTGTCGCGTGCACAGAAACTGTCCGCGTTGTAGGGTGGCGACGTGGAGTCGATGCAAGTGTCGGGCTTATTGAACGGAAAGAACGGAAANNGGATACTTCGTGGCGGGCGCCGCGAGCTGCTCTTCGATGAACGCGCTGATACCGACTGCCTTGACATGCGCCAGGCTTGCATCCGAGGGTCCGTACGTCGATTGTTCGAGCAGGCGCACCATATCAGCTTCGGTCTGCGCCACCGACATCGGCGCACACATCACGACGCCTTCCGGCGAATAGCCTTGAGCCGACATATTTTCCTGAACGGTCAAGTCTGTCGTATAGCGGTGGTTGGAATCGTTGCGCAGGTAGCCGTTGTTGTAGCTCCGGTACACCGGTTGCGTGTTGGCTGTGCACGCTGATCCGGTCAGCCCGTAGATGTAGAACGCAATCCCTTCGTAGGTCCATCCCGGATCCTGCTTGACCTGATCGCATTCGGCTGCGTTGCTGGTGTAGAAATGCGAATTNNCCGGATCGATCGCCGTCGAGCCATAAAAGCGGCACACGGCAAGCAATTCCGCCGTATCGCTGGCATTCAGAAATGCCGAAAATCGACCAGTGGTGCGGACCCATCCCGGACCGGCGCTGCCGGCGTCGATGCTCGCGGCTTCTGCGGCGCTGGCAGTGACGAAATAGTGCTTGAGCCCCGTGTTATAAAATTCGACCACCGTTGCGGTCGGCTCGACAGCTCGCGCGGGCGTTCCAGCCAACAGCCCCAGCGACAGCGCGCTCAAACAACAAAACATGATGTGGCGAGTGCTCATACGTGGCTCCTAGGGCGGGCATCACAGGGCAATCTTGCGGCGAGCCGAAATGGCGTGCCGCGACGCGAGAGCGGCAGCAAGCGTCTTACCTCTATGAAACGCTGCACGTATGCGAAAGACAACCAGAACAATGTAAGCGGATGTTTCGCTCCAACGTTCGCAGGGAAAACTGGAACTTATTTCACAGTAGTGCGAGATCGAGTGGCTGGACCCCTGAGAACACCTGAGCCAGTTGCTCGGTGTTGAGACCGTAAAGCCGAGCAAACAAGCCTCCCAGCAGCCGACGATATTCATTGAGAACTGAGAAGTCGCGATTTTGAAAAAGCGATGTGGCTTCGACCTTCATCTGTTCACCGGTAACGCGTCCACCGCGCAAGCTTCCACCGAGCACCCAGTAAGCTGACCCGTGGCCATGGTCCGTGCCGCGGTTGCCGTTCTCGCTGAAAGTGCGTCCAAATTCGCTCAACACGACAACGGTCGTATTGTCCCATTGCGGGCCTAACTCATCGGCGAATGCCGCAAGTCCGCGCCCCAATTCGTCGAGGCGGCCAGCAAGGTAGCCCGTCGCGCCGCCTTCGCCGACGTGCGTATCCCACCCGCCGACATCGACGAATCCCAGAGCGTATTTGTCGCGCATCACCTTGGCGATGCGCCGCGCCTCCAGTTCGAATCCCTTGGCGGTAATGGCATTGCGGCTGGCCGCCTCCATCTCCGCTGCCATTTCGCGCGTGACGTCGTCGCGCACCGCGAAGCCCTCAGCCACCGGCACGGCGAGCGGGGTGTTGCGATACATTGCAGCAATGATCGCACTCTGGCGCGCATCAATAGAGGGCTTGCCGATCGAGCGTAGCGCCATGTTCGGAACTTGCTTCTGTCCGCGGAAGACAACCGGGAGCTGGTCGGTGAATGCGATTGCCTCGGTGCCGTTCAACACGCTTGCGAGACGGCCCAGGAATCCTGACTGGAAATTACGTACACCGCTGAGCGCTTGACCGAGTTCAATGGAGTCCTGCGTTTCGAAATGGCTGCGCGTAAGATCGTCGGTCCCAGCGAATGGAATGAAAGCAATTTGACCGGCGCCCCATAGCGGATAAATCGACTCGCGCAAAACCGGGTGCAGTCCCCAATTCGCATCGAGCGGCAGCGCCGAAGTGGCCTCCTGGCTCGGTTTGGCGATCGCGATATTGGGTCTGGCCTCGTAGTAAAAACTGCTTGAGATCGGCACCAGCAGGTTGGCGCAATCATAACCGCCGCGTAAAAACACGAGCAGAAAGCGGGGACGTTGCATCGAGCCCGCGGCATAGAGATTGACTCCCAGTGAAGCAGCCGACAATGCCGTCAGTGCTTTGATTGCATCACGTCGATTCATTTTCTACGCCTTAACGATTCATAAATTCGGGAGAAGCTAGCAGAAAGACATTCCATTCCTGCGGCGAGCTTGCCATCTCCAGCGCTTCACGCGTCTGTTGTGAGAGCTTGGGCTGCAAGGACTCGTAGAACAGCGCGTTAGATAATTGCGGAAACGCGGCGCGTTCGACCACGGTTGGTCCTTCGCTCCGGAACAGGCCCGCGTTCCCGGTACCGATTGCCTTAGCGATTTCGAATCTCGTCGCCATCTGCCCCGGACTCGCCCACGCTACGTTGGTCAATGGGTAACCATCGGGCGTTTGGCGGCCGTAGAGCGGCTCGGCCATGCGATTGAGCCAATTGATCATCGGACCCGCATTCAGGATCGGCTTGTCGTCATACGCGAGCCGGACTGCCGAGACCACATAATGGACCGGATCCTTGAATTTCAGGCCCAGCGATGCGGTGAATTCCGGCGAAGCGAACAGTGAGGCCAAAGTCGACGCGATGTCTCCGTCACTGCGTGCGAACTCACCTGCCATGCGTTCGATCAGGGCAGGCGGCGGGTCGTCGGAAACGAAGTAGGTGGCAAATTTGCGACTGATGAAATGTGCCGTCGCCGGACTCCGGGCCAGGCGATCAAGTGCCGCATCGACTTCCTTCAATCCTTCACCGCGCACGCGTTGTCCGAGAAAGTCCTTTTCGCCATAATCATGCCGGTTGGGATTGAATTCAAACAGTCCGTCCCGCAGATACTGCGACTGCAGCTCCCGCTTCACATTCGGTGCACTGGATCCCAGGTTTACCCCGAGGCCGGTCAGGATCCGGGCCAGCTCCTGCACATCACGCTGCGAATAACCGCCATCGACTCCCAACGTGTGCAACTCCATTAACTCGCGGGCAAAGTTTTCGTTAATGTGACCGGCCGCGTTTTGGGAGTTATCCAAATAGATCAACATCGCAGGGTGATGGACAACCGCGCGTAGTAAATCCCGGAAGCGGCCAAGAGCATATGGGCGAATTGCCCGCTCCTCGTAATCGCCGATCATTGCGCGCAGATTGGCCTTGTACTGATGAACATTGAAATGGTTGAACCAGAACCAGGTCATTTGCTCCTGCAATTGGTTTGACGAATAGAGTGCACCCAGCAGGTCGCGCGTCGACGCTTCGCGGGCAAGCCGCGTCAGTTCTTGCTGATAGGCCTGCTGCGCAGCTTTCTTTTCCTCGTCATTCTTGATCGCGGCGGCCGCTTTGCGTTGCTGCTCGAGCTGCGCGATGAGCGGGACCAGCGGCTTCTGCACGATGGTCATCGCCGCGATTTGGGCCTCGACTGCTTCCGGCAAATGGGGTTTGGGATCGGGCTTGAGTTGCGAGGCAAGGTAGCGACTGACACCCATTTGCATCACCTCACGCGTTGCCGACGGATTGACGCCCCAGCTGACCCGATCCAAAACACGCACCGGGTCTGCGGCGGGTGATGCCGAATCGGCAGGCAAATGTTGCGGAACCGTTGAGCAGCCTGCAACAAGCAAGCCTGCCAAGTACAACAGAAGACGTGTGCGGCTGATGATTTCACCTAAATGAGTGTTGGGCGCGACGCAAATGGAAAGTTGCGGCAAACGCCAGACGGGCGCAGGAGGGTTCCGCGTGCTCCAACGCGTATGACGAACATTGCGTTGACCCGAAGCGGCGGGTAATCGCCGAGATAACAACGTAGCACCGATTGGTTGATTTCACTCGAATCGTTGCCAATACCCGCCGCCGTCACGCGACCACTGGGCCTGGACAAACGCTTCCTTGGGACGGGGTTCGACCCAGTGTCCGGCGACCCACACATATCCGTTGTTTTCCCATTTCCAATGTCCCCCGACCCAGTACCAGTGCGACGCCGGGGCAGCCGGAACAATTTCAACCCTTGGCGGCGGTGGGGCAACCATGACTCGCGTCTCCACATATGCCACACGCGGAGTTGGCACAACAACGCAACCGCTTAGCCCGACCAAAGCTGCACAGAGTATAAGTACCACTTTGCCATTGAACATTTGATCCTCTCGTTAAGGTTCAGACACGCATCCGATTCTTAACATGAATCCTCCTCCACTGCGTCGACGGCAATATTCATGGTTTTGTTTGCCCACATTGAATAACGAATTCGGGCAATAGCCTGCGGACGACGCTGCCGGCCGAATTTGAAACAAAATGTTTCGCCTTTCTCGCCAGTCCGACCTGATCGTTGCCGTTTGCTCACACTGCAAACGCCTGCCTCTCGGGCCGCAACGATTTACGAGCTGAGTCGAAGAATCGGATTGATTTCGCCGATCGTCGGGCGTTTAGCACCCGAGGGTCTTATGTGGAAGCCGTTGCCCGGATGGCCAGGTACTATCGGCGCGATCCGGTGACCCCGGGGCGGCTGAGGTGCAAGCCTCCTTGCTGCATTTGCGCAAGGAGCGCCAGCTTTCGTATAGCACCGTGAGCCAGGCGGCGAGTGCCAACCGGTTCTTGTATGGAGTGGTGCTCGGGCACGAGCGGGTGATCGTCTTTACAGCAGCGTACCGCGTAGTATCACCATGCCTATGCTGAAGTAAATAATGAGCCTCGCCACGTCAACGAGCGTGGCGACAAAGGGAGTCGATGACGTGGCCGGGTCAAGGCCTAATCACCGCAAAATGAAAGGCATCCGCCGAGATACGGATCGTACCGGGGCAACACGTTGGTGCGCGTATTGCACACGCTTCCGCGTGCATTTTCGATGTTGCAAGCGGACGGCTGCTGATGACCGGTATGGGCGATGTGTGAAGCCCGCGATGGGGCAGCAGCGCGGTTTGAGCGGGATGGTCCGCTCAGAGCGGTTGTGAATTTCTTTCCGTGTCTCAAGGTGTAACGTAGCGTCCCAGTGTGTCTGGATCGGGTCTGTTAATCTGCCGATCCAAGACTCGCAGCCTCGGCACGGCCTGTAACACAGTGTTTTGACAGAAAATTCCAGATGCACCACTACGTCTGCCGGTGGAATGGCTAGGCGTCCATAGTGGCGGCCTGTGTCTGACAAACATAATTGTGTCCGCCGGTAATCTGGCGTAAGGGATTTCTAATACCGCGTCCAGTACGCTTGGTTCTATGTCGCGCCGGCGCCGCGCGATGGTAAATATGATGGTGCGCGACTTCGTCGACACGTAAGCAAACCACGCTCTTAGAACGTGGTCATCGCCTAACTGGTTTTGCCTGTTAGAGCGACCTGCCCACGCAGGTATTATGTAACCAATGGTGCTTTGCGTTGTGGTGCGGCCAAATGCCTTCGTGGATCGCCGAGGTCCTCGGATTGACCGGGACGAGCCTGCCGCGCTGCATGCGGTTAGCGAGCCAGGCGTGCATAGCATGGTGCCGCGACCGAACTTGAGGTGCTCGGCCGCACTGGCGGCCGGAGTGCGGCGGGCGCTCTAACGTACGTTCGGGGTGCCCGGACGAATTTCTTGGAGAAGCGGCGTATGACGATTAGCATTTTTCTGATAATGTTGTCGGACACCGTGATTTTGGAGTGGATTGCTGATTCGCCGATTGCTTTCGATGCAACGGCAAGCTGCGGCAAGTGTGCCGTTGCCGGATAGATTGATCCATAACAGAGGAAGTTTTCCCACCATGTCGCAAGTGAGGCTCGAGAGGGTATCGAAGGTTTATGATCGGGCGACGGTCGTCCGAGGCATCGACCTCACCGTCAACGACAAGGAGTTCGTGGTCCTAGTCGGACCATCTGGGTGCGGGAAGACCACGATCTTACGGATGATTGCCGGCCTCGAGCAGATCAGTTCCGGAGTCATCAGGATCGGCGACCGGATTGTGAACCACGTGTCGGCCAAGGATCGCGATATTGCAATGGTGTTCCAGAACTATGGCCTCTATCCGCACATGACCGTCTACAACAACATGGCCTTCGGTCTGAAGATGCGCAAGACCTCGAATGAGGAAATCCACAGGAGCGTCACCGATACGGCGGAGTTCCTGGGAATTCGCGAACTACTGCAGCGCAAGCCCCGCGCGCTGTCGGGTGGTCAGCGCCAGCGTGTGGCTCTGGGCCGCGCCATCGTGCGCAAGCCGCAAGTCTTTCTGTTCGACGAGCCGCTATCGAACCTCGATGCGCAACTGCGTGTCGACATGCGCGCCGAACTCAAGAAACTCCACCGCCGGCTCCAGGCGACGATTATCTACGTCACCCACGATCAGATAGAAGCGATGACGATGGGCGACCGGATCGTGATCATGAAAGATGGCCTCATTCAGCAGGTTGGTGCGCCGATGGAGGTGTATGCGCGCCCGCAAAACCGTTTTGTTGCGGGGTTCATCGGCTCGCCGTCCATGAACTTCGTTCCATGCACGCTGGCCCGTAGCGATGGCCAGCAATCATTCGCCAATTCCGGCATAAGCGTGGCGGTCCCCGCGTCGAAAGCCGCCGCTCTGGCCGCATACGAAGGGAAGGCCATTACCCTCGGCATCCGCCCCGAGGAACTTCATGAGGCGACTACGCAGGATCCAGTCAATGCTGTGTTCGATGCGATCGTCGAAGTAGTTGAGCCGCTTGGCCACGAAAGCTACATCGGAGTGAAAGCAGGCACGGCCTCACTGCTCGCGCGGATGAGCCCGGATACGCGCGCGGAGGTGGGACAGACGATCCGGCTTGCCGTTAAAGTCGAAAAACTGCATGCGTTCGATCCGCAGACCGAACAAGCAATCTGCTAGCGGAGCCCCCGGACATGAGCGATCTCGAAGCCAATGCGGTGATCATTGGTGGCGACCCGGTGGACGTGCCGCGCGGTCTCCGGGTCGATCTGTTCCCGTATCTACTGATGCTCCCGGGCCTGCTACTGGTGTTGTTCGTCACGCTGTATCCGATGATCTTCGCCATCGACTACAGCGTGATGCGCACGCGGGTTTTCAAGCAATTGGCTTTCGTGGGCATCGCTAACTACAAGCACTTGCTCGCGGACCCCCGCTTTCACATCAACCTCTTCAATTCTGTGTTCTTCGTGGCGGTCGGTGTGGCGCTGACATGGACGTTCGGCCTGTCACTCGCACTTTTCCTGCGCCGGCAGACGTGGGGAAATGCGGTACTGAAGACAATCGTTCTCGTGCCGTGGGTCACCAATCAGGTGGTGCTCGCACTTATGTGGAAATGGTTGCTGAGTGGTGAAGCCGGTCCGCTGAACTACCTGCTCGGGCTCGTGAATATTCCCGAGTTCAACCCGCTGATCAGCACATGGGAGGCGCTGCCGACGCTAACGTTGATCAACGCGTGGCGCGCGACGGGGTTCGCGATGTTGATGATGCTCGCGGGACTCGCTGCGATCCCGGTCGAGGTCGAAGAGGCGGCGGAAATCGACGGTGCCTCGCGCTTCAAACAGATCTGGTATGTGATCATTCCTCTGCTGAAGCCCATTTCGCTGGCGTGCATGATCACGCTGACCATCAGCTTTTTCAACATCGTCGTACTGCCGCTCGACTTGACCGGCGGCGGCCCGCTCAATGCCACCGAACTGATCAGCCTGCGACTTTACCGAGAGGGCTTCCAGTACTACAACATCGAGATGGCCTCGGTGATTACCGCGGTGATGGTGGCTCTCGACCTCGTGCTGTCATGGATCTACTTCAGGTTGATTCGGGCGGAGTCGAATTACCGATGAGCGCGGCTGCGAGATTGCCCCGATGGACGGACCTG
Organism: Betaproteobacteria bacterium; assembly: GCA_003153335.1. GTDB lineage: Bacteria > Pseudomonadota > Gammaproteobacteria > Burkholderiales > Casimicrobiaceae > PALSA-1005. The sequence goes on from PLYG01000502.1 coordinate 10,354, forward strand.
TGCCGCTGGTCGGGGATAATCGTCGTCGGCGGGCTAATACTGGCGCCGTTCCTGTGGTCACTCAGCACGTCGTTGAAGATCAAGGAAGACGTCCTCCTCTATCCGCCCAAGTTCATTCCATGGCCGGCTACGCTTGAGAACTTTCGCGATGTTCTGACGACGGGGTTCCCGCAGTACCTGCTAAACAGCATGATTGTCTCGCTGTCGACCGTGGCGGTCGTGCTGGTGGTCTCCATTCATGCCGGTTATGCGGTTGCCCGATATGAATTCCGCGGCAAATCGGTTATGCTCTTTTTCATCCTTGCCGGCATGGCGATGGGCGAACTGGCGACCGTTCTGCCGTTGTATTTTTTCGCCAGCCAATTGCGGATGATCGATACCTACGGGGTGCTGATCCTGGCCAACAGCGCCTTCATCGCGCCGCTTGCGATCTGGTTCATGCAGGGCTATTTCCGATCGATCCCACCGCAGATGGAGGAGGCAGCGCTGATCGACGGTGCGACCCGGCTGGCAGCTCTCTATCGGATCGTGCTGCCGTCGGCGATGCCGGGACTCGTCACCGTCAGCCTGATCAGCTTTGTGTCGTCATGGAACGAATTCATTCTGGCGCTGGTGCTCACGTCGTCGGAAAAGATGCGGACGGTTCCCGTTGGCGTACACCTGTACATGACCGACTACGGCGTACAATGGGGCAGCATCACGGCCGCGGGCATCTTGTCAATCCTGCCGGTTCTGTTGTTGTTCCTGCTCTTGCAAAAACACTTCCTGCGCGGCCTCACGGCCGGCTCGACTCCNNATTTTCGCGACCTATCCCAGCCTGCTCGATCGGACGGTGCTAATCACGGGTGGCGCCACCGGCATTGGCGCGAGCCTGGTCGAGCACTTCGCCGCCGCGGGGTCCCGTGTGGGTTTCATCGACATCGACGACGCGGCTGGCGTCGCGCTGGCGTCCCGATCGTCCGGCGCGCGCCATGGGCCCCGGTTTGTCAACGCCGACCTCACGGATACCAGCGCCATCGAGCGCGCCGTGGTCGAAATCCGCACGCACTTCGGGCCGATCGGTGTACTGCTGAACAATGCCGCGAACGATCGCCGCCACTCGATCGCGGAGACGACGTCCGAGTCGTGGGACGCGGGCATCGCCGTCAATCTGAAGCACCAGTTCTTTGCCGTGCAGAACGTAGTCGCGGACATGACGCAACTGGGTGGCGGATCCATTGTCAACTTTGGATCCGTCACTTGGGTGCTAAAACAGGGCGGGATGCCCGTCTACTCGGCGGCGAAAGCGGCGATACAGGGGCTCACGCGCAGCCTGGCGCGCGACCTTGGCCCGTTCAACATCCGGGTCAACACGCTGGTGCCGGGGTGGGTGATGACGGAGAAGCAATTGCGGCTGTGGGTCAATGATGCCGCGCGTGCGGACATCGCCCGCGGGCAATGTATCAACCAGCCGCTACTGGCCGAGCACATCGCGAGGATGGCGCTGTTCCTGGCCGCTGACGACAGCGCGATGTGCACGGCGCAGAACTTCGTGGTCGACGGGGGTTGGAGTTGAACGTTCCACTTCTCGTCGGCTGATTTTCGAACAGAATAAATCACGATACGGATAGAGGAAACACATGGTGGCACCGAAAGCACATTGGGACGTTATCGTAATTGGCGGCGGCACCGCCGGGGTGATTGCCGGGATCGCGGCTGCGCGCACCGGAGCCAAGACACTGATCGTGGAACGCGGCGGGTTCCTCGGCGGGAATGCGGCGACCGGAATGAACCTCGGTGGGTTCTTCGATGGCAGCGAAACACAAGTTGTGCGCGGCATACCGCAGGAGTTCGTTGATCGTGCGGTGGCGTTGAATGCTGGACGCGGCCACGTATTCTTCCGCGACGTCGATCGTTGGATATCCAGCACCGCGTCGATCGACCCCGAGGCGTACAAGCAGATTGCGCTGGACAAGGTCGAGGAGGCCGGCTGCCACGTCTGGTTCTACACCACGTTCGTGCGCGCCATCGAGGAGAACGGGAGTGTCGCGTCGGTGGAAGTTGCGACCAAAGACGGCCCGCGTGTGCTGACCGCGGAGGTCTACATCGACGCCAGCGGCGACGCCGACCTCGCAACGTCGGTCGGCGTCCCGTTCGAACGCGGTGGCGGCACGAAGCGGCAGGCGGTCACCTGCATGTTCCGCGTCAGCCACATAAACTTTGCCGCGGTCGAACAGTTCATGGAAGAGAAGATTAACACTGAAAAAAAGACGCCCTGGACATTCGAGAATGCGCCGCTCCGTGCGAGCCACAAATACTGGACTCCGTGGAAAATATCGCCGGATGACGCGAAGCGGTTCGCACGTCAGTTCGGGATCTACTATCACGGCCGGCCGGGCGAGGCGTTCGTCAATTGCACGCACGCGCCGCTCGAATCGCTGGAGCCCGACGACATTGCGCAATGCACGACGCGCCTCTACCGACAGGCCGTCGAGGTTCTCGACTATCTGGTGACGAATGTGCCTGGATTCGAAAATGCGACCCTGACGCAGGTCTACGACCTCGGCATTCGCGAAAGCCGCCGGATCGTTGGCGATTACATGCTCACCGTGCAGGACATGGTCAATTTGCGCGAGTTCGATGACGTCGTCGCGATGGGCGCGTATCCGCCCGATTTGCACGACGCCACCAGGGGATTCGGCGACATCACCATTCATGGCAAAGGATTTGCGGGCACCACCGAAGAGGTGGGCATTCCGAACAATCCCGGCTATCAGATTCCGCTGCGCAGTCTGTTGCCGACCGGCATCGCCAATTTGCTGGTTGCCGGGCGCTGCATCTCTGCCACGTTCGAAGCCCAGGCCGGTGCCCGCGGGATGGCACCATGTGGCGCCACCGGACAAGCCGCCGGCACGGTCGCTGCGCTGGCGGTGATTCAACACAAGAGCCCGCGCGAGGTCGTGCTTGCCGATCTGCAGCGCAGTCTACTGAAGGCTGGGGCCTATCTGGGCAAGCGCGTTACGCTTTAGTCAGTTCGATGCGGTACACAACCTGCGCCGCCGCCGCTCATAATTTCATCAGGAGGTAATGCTCATGGCACGAATTACTCGACGTCGGTTCCTACAGCTGGTAGGACAGGGAAGCACCGCAATCGCCGGTGGAACGCTCGGCACGGCAGGCTTGGGTTGGCTGTCGCCCGCGCTCGCGCAGGTACAACGCCCCTACGCGGGCCAGACGATGAGCCACTGGGATTTTTTGAGCCCCGACGGAAAAAGCGCCCGTGAAATCGCGATCAAGGAGATCGAGAGCAGGTTCAAGGAGCGCACCGGTGTTACTGTCGCGTTTCAGACGATGCCTTGGCAGGATCTCGGCACGAAGCTCATTGCTGCCGTGCAGGCCGGGAATGCGCCGGACAATTCGCGTGTGAACCTGTTCGCGCTGAAAATGGTGTTGAAAGCCGACAGCCTTGTCAACCTCGATCCCTTCGTCAAGAAGGCGTTCACGGATACCGATCGCAAGGACTTCACCGTGGACTTCACGCCGCCGGCGGTCGTCAATGGCAGCACTTGGACGATGCAGATCGAAACGATCCCGAAGGCGTTGTTCGTCCGCAAGGACATGCTCGCGAAGGCGGGGGTCAAGCCACCCAGGACGTGGGCGGAACTGGTCGAGGTCGCCAAGGCGGTTACCGGCAACGGCAAGTGGGGCTATATGTACAACGGCTCCAAGACCCAGTTGAATCAGGTCGAGACCATTTTCCAGCCGCACATCCACGGGCGTGGCGGCCACATCCTCGATGCGTCGGAAAAGGCCACCTTCAATGACGATGCTGCCGTGCGCAGCTATCAGTTCCTGGCGGACTGCGTGCACAAGCACAAGATCACGCCGCCGCAAGTGATCGGGATGACCTACGACGAAGTGACGGATGCCTTCAAGGCCGGACGCGTCGCGATGTTCCAGGAAGGCGCCCACCGCTATCGCGACGTCGCCAAGGCCGTGGGACCCGAGAATCTCGAACTGGTCAAAGTTCCGTCGGACGATCCGAACCACCCCTCGCCGTCGGTCGTCACTGGCTGGGGGCTTGGTATCCCGCGTGGTTCGAAGACCCCAGACCTGAGCTGGGACTATATCAGGGAGTACATCAGTCCCGAGGCGCAGGAGATCAACGCGAGAATCGCCGGCTTGCCGCCATCGCGGAAAAGCGTGCTGAGCCTCCCGTACTTCCAAACCGCCGATGCTGCCTATATGCGCTGGTGGATGGATTACGTCGCGCAGCGAAGTGAAATCGTAATTAACGTTGGCACGTTCGCGCAATTGAACGAGGTGATGGTCGATGCGCTGCACAAGGCGCTTACCAATCCTTCGCTCAACATCAAGCAAACGCTGGACGAATCGGTGAAGACCTACAATCAGATGGCGCGTGTGTAGTCTCGGCGCAAGCGAGGATGCTCGCGGCGAGCCGGGATCGAGCTGACAGTAGGGCCCGCGCGCGCGGGCATCGTATTTGTCTGCGTATACCCGCGCTGTCGATCGGGGTTGCGTTGCGGGGAAGGATCCGGCGATGAATGTCATCAGATCGGAATTCGGTCGGATCGGCGACAGCACATTCACGCCGGTCGATGCCGAGCTTCTTACTACCGGTGAGGTCCTGGCGGTTGCGGGTACACCGCTCGACTTTCGAGCGCCAAAACTGATCGGACGTGACATTGATGCCGTTCGCTACGAAGGCGCGCTTCGTACTGATGGCGGGGCGAGATCTGGCTACGATCACAACTGGTGCCTGGCCGGCGAACCCGGGCGGATGAAGTTGTGCGCAAGGGTCGTCGATAAAGCTTCTGGCCGCGGCATGGAACTGCACACGACTGAACCCGGCGTCCAGTTCTATACCGCGTGGAGTCTGTCGGACCGAATCGTCGGCAAAGCCGGTGTGCAATATTGCAAATATGCAGGCTTCACGCTTGAAACCCAAAAGTTCCCGGACAGCCCGAACATAGGGCACTTTCCGTCACCCCGTCTCGACCCCGGCGAAAACTACGAGCATAGAATGCTGTTTCGTTTCTTTGCCAACTGACCGTAGACGCATGAAGCGATGAACACCGATCCGGCCATGAATCCTCTCGGCAGCACGGCCCTTCCCGGCGGAATCCGCGCCCGTCTCGTGCCGGGCATCAACGGCCTGACAATGCACGTGCTCGAGGCCGGATTCGAAGCGCCGGGCCGCCATTGCATTCTGCTGCTGCACGGCTTCCCGGAGCTTGCCTATAGCTGGCGCAAGGTGATGCCGGCGCTGGCCGCGGCGGGCTATCACGTGATCGCCCCCGACCAGCGCGGCTACGGCCGCACCACGGGCTGGGATGGCGGCTATGACGCGAACCTCGCCCCGTTCCGCGTGCTGAACCTGGTGCGCGATGCGCTGGCACTGGTGTCGGCGTTCGGCTACTGCAGCGTTGCGGCCGTCGTCGGACACGACTTCGGCTCGCCTGTCGCGGCCTGGTGTGCGCTCACGCGGCCGGACGTGTTCCGCTCAGTCGTGCTGATGAGCGCGCCGTTCGCCGGACCGCCCGCGCTGCCTTTTGACACGCTCGCCGGGGCGCCGCAGACGGTTGCCCCGCGCTCCCTGATCGACCACGCGCTGGCGGAACTTGCTGCGTTGCCTCGCCCCCGTAAGCATTACCAGTGGTATTACTCGACCCGCGAAGCCAACGCCGACATGCTCCACTGTTCGCAGGGCGTGCATGATTTTCTGCGCGCCTACTACCATTGCAAGAGCGCGGACTGGATGGATAACCGGCCTTTCCGCCTGCAGGGCTGGAGCGTGGACGAACTCGCCAGGCTGCCGACTTACTACGTGATGGACCTGGACAAGGGGATGGCGGAAACCGTGGCACCGGAAATGCCATCGTCCGCCGCGATCGCCGCGTGCCGGTGGCTGCCCGACGAAGAGCTGGCCGTCTACAGCGCCGAGTATGCCAGGACCGGATTCCAGGGCGGCCTGCAGTGGTATCGCTGCGCGACGGATCCAGCGAGCGCCGCGGATTTGTTGCTTTTTTCCGGCCGCACGATAAGCGTGCCTTCGTGCTTCATCGCCGGCCGCAACGACTGGGGCGTCTACCAGGCGCCGGGCGCGTTCGAGAAAATGCAGGCCAGCGCTTGCACGCGGATGCTGGAGTGCCATCTGGTGGCGGGGGCGGGGCACTGGGTGCAACAGGAGCAGGCGGAAAAGGTTGGCGAGTTTATGTTGGCGTTCTTCCGCCATTTGCAATAAAGTTGATCGCCAGTTCATTGCGCATCGCAGCAGTCCATGATGTCTGATTGCCATACATTGCCGTTTCCTTCCGTTCCAGAGTCCCGTTGAAGATCACTGCCGTCAACACGTACGTCCTGAAGTCCCCGCTGCAGACATCGTGGGCCTTCTCACAGGGCTGGGTGCAGCTTCTTGCGGCGACGATCGTCGAGGTAGTCACTGCCGCCGGACTGGACCGGGCCAACGTAGAGCAATGCCTCGCCGATCCGCGGTCGCGCCAGGTGGTGGAGCAGGAAGACCAGCGCGCGAGCCGACAGTATGTTGTTTCGCTCCATTGCCAGAATGCGCGACTTTGCGCTTCTGGGTCGAGCGAATGTCCGGAATAGGTTGACTATTCGTGCATGGCCTTATGGATCGCAAATCCGCCGGTCACTGACGTTTCGTTTCCGTATCTCAAGGTGTAACGTAGTGTCCCAGTGTGTCTGGATCGGGACTGTTAATCCGCAGGTCCCAGGTTCGAGCCCTGGTCGGGGAGCCAACCACGTACAAATCTGGGCACGCCCGTTCCGAGTGCTCCGGTTTGCCCCACGGCAGAGGCGAGCGCCGCGCAACTTCCCTGCGTCTGCACTGCCTTCGCGGTGACGCGGATTTCCGAGACCAGGAGCCGCACATAGCCCTTGGCGAAGCCCTTATCATGGGCGAGCAGCTCTGGAGTTGACACAACACCGTCAACATTGCTTAAATGGGGACTTTAAGGGCAGTCGCCTGTCTCCCTTTTTAAAATAGGGTCTTCAGGAAATCGTATGGGTAAATTGACGGCAAAATATGG